>NZ_QEQK01000012.1 GCF_003151135.1 Abyssibacter profundi | reverse complement strand
GGTGTGAGCCAGGTCCGCCTGAACGACGTCGCGTGGCTGCTGAACACCCGGCCAAGAAAACGTTTTGACTTTCAGACCCCGCAGGAGCTTTTCGACCAAGCAACGGCGGATTATCTCAATCATGTTGCACTTGATTCTTGAATCCAAGGATGCTCCCCCATAGAAGCTCTGGTGAGACTCTTGATTTCGAAGACAAAAGTGTAAGAATAGCCGTTTCTAATGGCGCACCCTCTTCAATATCAATATTTGCGATGATTATTTTCTTAAATAAAGCATCGAACTCTGCGTCTGTAATTTGAGTTTTCGTTTTTTCGAGATAGTGGGCCTGTATCAGCGATTTGGTTCGATCAAAGACTTCTCGTTCTGCATGCGTTAAGGGATTTTCAGAGCTTCCAGTTTCATTAAATCGAGCTGACTCCGTAAGCTTTCTCAATTCATTTGTTATTCTCTTTGATGCTCTAGGTGATGTAGCTAAAACATAGCGATCTTCATCAGTGCCACCCTCAATGTGCTGAGAAACAAACTGTCTCAAAACAGATGAATATTCTGAGTTTATTCTCTCAGAGAGACTGAGAGAACGTTTAGCTTGAATATAGGAACACCCTTGACTTGTAACTATAACCAGATCATCAATGCTGTCATTGGTTTCAAATCTAAGCCCTTCGACATCGATAGCATCTCCAATTTGAAGCGAAGAAAAGTCATTTACTTCCGCAATTACTTGGGCCACAACCAAGGCTGCAATCCTTTGCTGGAAATCTATCCCTGAATTAGTTGCTGCTCCTCCACTATTCCCCATGATCCAGTCTTGTTCTCCGTTAATTTCTTGTATTTCTAACGCTTATTGGGTTGCAAAGTGCCGTATAGCGCGCAAGAATTGGCTGTAATTGATAGATTTCATTGGCTCAAACTGTGAAAAGGCGGCCGCGCGAGCGGGCAAAAGCGGCAAATTGCCGTATAACACGCAGCCTCAGTTCGCCCGTTGTCCACGGGTTGTCCGGATTGACGGGCTATTCGCGTAGTCAACAAATGAGCCTGCCGGATAAACACTGCCATATCTTCACCGCCTCGTTTGCTGGATCAGCTTCGTCAGGAGTTACGTGTCAAGCACTATAGCTATCGCACGGAGCAGACGTACAGCCTTTGGGTTCGCAAGTTCATCTTATTCCATGGAAAGCGACACCCGGCCGAGATGGGTAAGCCAGAGATCGAGGCGTTCTTGACTCATTTGGCAACTGAACGGGATGTCGCCGCGTCGACACAGAATCAGGCGATGTCGGCGATTTTGTTTCTTAATCGCCATGGGGAAACACGGACCGGTTCGCGCCGCCAAGTTGCTGCCTGCAAACAGGCCAGGCAAGGCGCGAGGTACGAAGTTTGGTCATTCCAAATGAGCGACGAGCACCCATTCGCCGGGAGCGAATTGAAACCGCCGAAGGCGAGCCCACCGGGGGAGGCGCATGGATGCGCCGACTAACGCAGTCTGGCCTGTTTGCAGGCGCAATCCAGATGGAACGGGCCGGTTTTTCCGCGATCCTGCGTTGCGAAGCGCGTCCGTGCGCTTCTCCCTCCGGGCCGGCCTACGGCCGTCCGAATAGGTTCCCAACGCAGTCGTGTCGTTCGCTGACTTGGAATGACCAAGCGGCACTCACTCCGCCTGGGCTCATGTAAAAACCGGCTTCGCCTTGGTGGCGCGAATCAATCAGAGCGTCCCTAGTATTCCGCCGTTAGTCCTCGGGCTCGTAGCCCAGATTGGGGCTCAACCACTGTTCCGCGGTTTGTAGGTCCCAGCCCTTGCGCTTGGCGTAGTCCTCTACCTGGTCTTTGCCAATTCGGCCGACGACAAAGTACCGCGAGTCAGGATGCGAGTAGTACCAACCCGAGACAGAGGCGCCGGGCCACATGGCACGGGATTCGGTGAGCTGGATCCCAATGGCGTTCTCGACATCGAGCAGGTCCCAAAGGGTGTCCTTTTCGGTGTGCTCCGGGCATGCGGGATAGCCGGGTGCCGGTCGAATGCCTTGGTATTTCTCGGCGATCAGGTCCTCGTTGCTCATGGTTTCGTCGGGCTGGTAGCCCCACAGCTCCTTGCGGACGCGCTGATGCAGGTGTTCGGCAAAGGCTTCGGCCAGGCGGTCGGCCAGAGCCTCAAGCATGATGGCGGAGTAGTCGTCGTGGGCGTCTTTGAAGCGCTGCACATGGGCTTCGATGCCATCGCCGGCGGTGACGGCAAAACCGCCTACCCAGTCAGGCTGGCCGCTGTCCACCGGGGCCACGTAGTCGGCCAGACAGTGGTTCGGCACGCCGGGTCGATGCTCGGATTGCTGGCGCAGATTGAACAGACGCGCCCGCTCGCTGCTGCGGTCGTCCGTCTGCACGATGACATCGTCGCCGTCGGACTGGGCCGGGAAAAAGCCGCAGATGCCATGGGCCTTGATCCAGCCTTCATCCACGATTTGCTTGAGCATGGCCTGGGCATCGGCGAATAGCTTGCGGGCTTCCGGGCCTTTGTTCGGATCGTTGAGGATCGCCGGGTACACACCTTTCATCTCCCAGGAGATGAAGAACGGCGTCCAGTCGATGGTTTCGATCAGCGTTTCGATGGGGTAGTCCCGCAGCACGGTGATGCCGGGTGTGGCCGGGGTCGGTGGCGTGTAATCGGCCCAGTCAAAACGGAACCGGTTGTCACGGGCCGCGTCGAGCTTCTGCAGCTTCTGGCGCTTTTTGCCGGTGTGGCGGGCGCGGATTTTGTCGTACTCGGCCGTGATCTCGGCGGTAAAGTCAGCTTTTTGCTCCGACAGCAGCTTGCTGGCCACGCCGACGGCGCGCGAGGCGTCTTTGACCCAGACCACGGGTTCGTCATAGGCCTTGTCGATCTTGACCGAGGTATGTGCCCGTGACGTGGTGGCGCCGCCGATCAGCAGCGGTTGCTTCATGCCACGTCGCTGCATCTCGCTCGCCACATAGACCATTTCGTCCAGTGACGGGGTGATCAGCCCCGAAAGCCCGACGATGTCGGCGTTTTCTTTCTGCGCCACGTCGAGAATCTTGTCGGCGGCGACCATCACGCCGAGGTCCACGACCTCGAAGTTGTTGCAGCCGAGCACAACGCCGACGATGTTCTTGCCGATGTCGTGCACGTCACCCTTGACCGTGGCCAACACGATCTTGCCGGCCGTGTCGCGATCGCCGTCTTGTTTCTCTTCCTCGATGAAGGGAATCAGGTGGGCCACGGCCTTTTTCATCACGCGGGCGGATTTAACCACCTGTGGCAGGAACATCTTGCCGGCGCCGAAGAGGTCGCCAACGACATTCATGCCGTCCATCAGCGGGCCTTCGATGACATGCAGCGGGCGCTCGGCACGCTGGCGGCATTCCTCGGTGTCTTCGACCACATAGGCGTCGATGCCCCGGACCAGCGCATGCTCCAGACGCTTCTCCACCGGCAGTTCACGCCAGGAGAGGTCTTCCTTCTTCTCCTTGGCCTTGCCGTCGCCGCGGAATCGCTCGGCGGCGTCCAGCAGCCGTTCGGTGGCGTCGTCGCGGCGATTGAGGATGACGTCCTCGCAAAGCTCCCGAAGCTCGGGGTCGAGGTCGTCGTAAATATCGAGCTGACCCGCGTTGACGATGCCCATGTCCATACCGGCCTGGATGGCGTGGTACAGAAACACCGAATGCATGGCGCGGCGCACGGGCTCGTTGCCACGGAAGCTGAACGAGACGTTCGACAGCCCCCCGGACACATGCACGCCGGGGCAGGCCTTGCGAATGCGCCGCGTGGCCTCGATGAAGTCCACGGCGTAGTTGTTGTGTTCTTCGATGCCGGTGGCGACCGCAAAGATGTTGGGGTCGAAAATGATGTCCTCGGCGGGGAAGCCGACCTGCTCGGTCAGCACCTGGTAGGCGCGCTGGCAGATCTCAACCTTGCGGTCTTCGGTGTCGGCTTGGCCCACCTCGTCAAATGCCATGACCACGACGGCCGCGCCGTAGTCCATGCACAACTGGGCCTGCTCGATGAACTTGTCCTCGCCCTCCTTGAGGGAGATGGAGTTGACGATGCACTTGCCCTGGGCGCATTGCAGCCCGGCCTCGATCACCTCCCATTTGGAGCTGTCGATCATGATGGGCACGCGGGCGATATCCGGCTCGCCGGCAATCAGGTTCAAAAAGGTTCGCATGGCCTCGACCGAGTCCAGCATCCCCTCGTCCATATTGACGTCGATGATCTGGGCGCCGTTTTCGACCTGATCACGGGCCACGTCCAGCGCGGTGGCGTAGTCGTTCTCCTTGATCAGGCGCTTGAAGCGCGCCGAGCCGGTGACATTCGTGCGTTCGCCGACGTTAACGAAAGTAGCAGTTGATTTCATAGCAATTCGCCGCCGGTTCAGGCAGCAACCGTAAACGGTTCGAGACCCGACAGGCGCATGGCCGCTTCATGGGTGCTGGGTTGACGCGGGGCTTTGCCCGCCACCGCGTTGGCAATGGCGCCGATGTGGTCCGGCGTGGAGCCGCAGCAGCCGCCCACCAGATTCACCAGGCCAGAGTCGGCCCACTCGCCGACATACTCCGCCATTTCTTCCGGGTCCATGTCGTATTCACCAAACTCGTTGGGCAGGCCGGCATTGGGATAGGCCAACGTGTAGCCCTCGGCAATCCGCGCCATCTCGGAGACATACTGGCGCAGGGCATCCGGCCCCAGCGCGCAGTTCAGGCCGATGGCCAACGGGCGAGCATGACGCACCGAGTTGTAGAAGGCCTCGGTGGTCTGGCCGGATAGCGTGCGGCCCGAGGCATCGGTAATGGTGCCGGAGAGCAGCAGCGGAATCTCAAGTCCGCGATCCCGCTGCAGGCGTTTGCAGGCGAAGATCGCCGCCTTGGCGTTCAGCGTGTCGAAGATGGTTTCGATCAACAGGCCGTCAACGCCGCCATCGATGAGCCCTTCGGCGGCCTGGCGATACGCCGTGACCAATTCATCGAAGGTCACGTTGCGCTTGCCGGGGTCGTTGACGTCCGGTGAGATGGACGCCGTGCGATTGGTCGGGCCGATGGCACCCAGCACAAAGCGCGGCTTGTCGGCCGTGGACCGTGATTCAGCCGCCTCGCGGGCCAGCTCGGCCGAGACCTTGTTCAGCTCGTAGGCCAGGTCCTCCATGGCGTAGTCCGCCTGGGCGATGGTCGTCGCCGAGAAGGTGTTGGTCTCGACGATGTCTGACCCTGCATCCAGGTACTGGCCATGGATCTCGCGAATGATGTCGGGCTGGGTGAGCGACAGCAGATCGTTGTTGCCTTTGACCTCGCGGTCAAAGTCCGCAAAGCGCTCGCCGCGATAGGCGGCCTCGTCCAGCTGATAGCGCTGGATCATGGTGCCCATGGCACCGTCGAGCACCAGAATACGGTCGGCAAGGGCTTGTTTGAGGTCTGCCATGGTTTCCTCTACGGTGTTTGTGCGCTGCAACATTCTGGCTGGATGCACGCGCTTCGCATCCGCCTATCCGGATAGGCGGATGATACCCGCACCGGCCGCACTTGTCAGGAGGACCCATGTCCCGGACATCATCGCAACATCGCAGGCAAACCACGTTGGGGCCGCTCTGGGCGGCCATTCATGACGTGCAATTCCGTCAGGGCGTCGCCGCTCGCATGCTCACGCCGGTGTACATCGTCTGCCTGGCCGGGCTGGGGGTATTCTGCGTGGCCACCGTCTCGGACGCCTTTGCGGAATCGTTATGGCTGGGATTGTTCAATCTGCTCGTTGTCGGACCCGCCTATTTTCTGGTCGGTGCCGTGCTGGCGCGTGTGGTGCTCGAGACCATCCGGGCGATTATCCAGATCGCCGACGACATGCACCGAATCGCAGAAACCCACGATCGCGTGGCCGACATGTCGCCGATGAAGTCTTTGATGTCAGCGATCGGCCAGGCGGGCCGAGGCGATGACTCGCGAGGGCGGGATTAAGCCGTCACCACGCCAGAAGGGGTGGCTCGGACGACGGATCACGGCTGGCCTGATCGGCGCATTGGCCTGTGCCGCGGCGCAGGCCAATGGGAGTTTTTCCCTGCCATTCGATAGCGTGGCGGGCAGCGGCATGGCCTTTGCCGGCGTCGATGCCCATGCCGATGATCTGGGCGCGCCGGCACGCAACCCGGCACTGCACGGGGCCCGCGCCGAGACGGCGGCGACCTTGGGTGGCCACCTGGCGTACTACTCCACGCACTTTTCCGGGGATGCCCGGCGGGAGCAAACCGAGGGTGGCGGCGACATTAGCGGTGGCGATGGGGGAGACCCCGGCCGACTCGATCTGCCGCTGCCCGACATCGTGATCTCCCATCGGTTGGGCTCGCATGTGGCAGTCGGGGTGAGCTTGTCGGCGCCCTTCGGTATCACCTTGCGCTTTGATCCAGACTGGCGGGGGCGCTACCACAGCATTGATACCGTGATTCGAGGTGTGGAACTCGTGCCCGCGGTGGCGTGGCAGGCGACCGACTGGTTGCGCGTGGGCCTGGGGCTGCGGGCGCAGGTGTTCGACACAGAATTCTCGAATGACGTGGATCTGGGCAGTTATGTGCAACAGGCTGTCATTGAGGAAGCGGGATTCAATGCCACCACACCCGCCTGCATGCTGGCCGGCGAGCCGACGCTGCCGGGCAAATACGATTTTCACAACCGGTTGGAATCCCGAGAGTTTGCGCTGGCCTGGCAGGCCGGCGCCCTGTTGCAGCTACGCCGCGATCTCGCCCTGGGGCTGAGCTACCGGGCACCGGTGCCCCATCGGCTCGACGGGGCCGCCAGCCGGGAGCGGCGCGGCTGGACGCTGGAGGAATTTCACGACGACCCCTGCCTAACCGGCGTGCGTGTCGGCCTGGCTGCCATGGGTCGCTCCTACGAAGACGAGGTGGCGACGCCTGTGGCCGCAGCCACCAGCGACACGGGGTTTTCGACCCGGCTCACGCTGCCCGAGACGCTATCGTCATCCCTGGTCTGGCAGCCCGGTCGCTGGACGGTGGCTGGGTCCCTGCGCTGGACCCGGTGGTCACGGCTGCAATCGGCCACGGTCGTATTCGATAACGCCACCCCGACCGTCACCCAACCGCTGCATTTTCAGGACAGCGTGCTGGCAGCCCTGGGCGTGGGCTATCGCCTGCACGAGCGTTGGACGGTTTCGGCCGGCTTTGCCCAGGAATCATCCACCGTGGACGATCAAAGCCGCAGTGCCCGGGCACCCGATTCCGAGCGCAGGTATCTGTCGGCCGGCGTGGGGTGGCGGGTGCTGAAGCCGTTACGCATTGTGATGAGTGTGGGTGTGATTCGCGGCAAGCGCGCGGCCGTCCGTGATTTCACGGCCGCAACAGGGACGAATCACCTGCTCGCTGGACAATTTGAGCCGCTGACCTTGGTCTACGGCGGCGCACGACTGGAGTGGCTGTTGTGATGAAACCAACCCACGGGCCCTGGGGGCTGTTGGTGCTTGCCTGGGTCCTGTTGTCCGGCTGTGCGGTCACCCCGGGTGGCCCGGCTGCCGCGCAGGATGGGAAACGCCAGGCCCTGAATCAGGGCTATGCCCAGTTGTATTGGACCGCCGACAAGCTGCAACACATCGACAAGTTATTGCTGATCAAGCTGGAATCCGAGCCGGTGGAATCCATCGTCGATGACCTGGCCAGGACGATGGCGGATGACGCAAACGACCTGGAACATTTCGCCGAGACCGTACCGGCCTTTGCCCTGGACGATGATGGTCTACCCCAGTACGAATGGGCCAAGCGGCGCTCCGTGTTCGCCTCCCGTGGTCTGGATGTCGGTTTGCCGGTGGTCGGCCGCACCGGTGACGACTTCGAACGCACGCTGCTGCTGTCGCTGTCGGCGGCATTGAACCAGCAGCGACATCTGGTCCGCGTGCTGGGCGACGATGAACCGGTGGACGCAGTCAGCCAGTGGCTGGAGGACAGCCGTTCGTCGCTGGATGCGCTTTACCAGCGCTTTGAGGCATTGCTGGAATCGCGTTACTTCTGCTCGCCCCCAGCCAGCTAACCGCTGGCAGCAGACCTTTCTTCGCCCGCGGCATTCCCGTTCGTCGGCTGTGTCCATTACAGCGGTTGACCGGCCGGATGGAATTAAACTATCGTTCAATTAAACGATCGGTCAGTAACGGAGACGGACAACATGACCTCAACAACAGTCGACAACACGCAGTCGTATACCGATGGCAAACGCTACTGGTGGCTGCTTGGCCTCGTGGTGCCAACGCTGCCGCTCGGTGGCTACTTCATGGTTCAGGCCACCGGCATGGGTGTGTTCTGGTACTGGCCGCTGCTATTTGTTTACGGCGTCCTGCCGGCGCTGGACTGGCTGATCGGAACCGACGAAAACAACCCGCCGGAGTCGGCCGTACCCGAGCTTGAGGACGATGCCTACTACCGCTGGATCGTCTACCTGTTCGTCCCGCTGCACCTGGCCATCTTCATCTGGGGTGGCTGGATGTTCGCCACCGGCGGCTTGCTCTGGTGGGAAGCCCTGGGGCTGGCGCTGAGTCTTGGCGGCGTCGCGGGTCTATCGATTAACACCGCCCATGAGCTTGGGCATAAGAAGGGAGCGGGTGAGCGCTGGCTCGCGAAGGTCTGCTTGGCGCCGGTGTTCTACGGACATTTCTTTGTGGAACACAACCGCGGCCATCACAAGAACGTGGCCACGCCCGAAGACCCGGCCAGCTCGCGGATGGGTGAATCGCTTTACGCCTTCCTGCCCCGTACGGTGATCGGCAGCGTGAAGTCGGCCTGGGCCATCGAGAAAACCCGTCTGGCACGCTTGGGCAAGGGGCCCTGGACCCTGCAAAACGAAAACATCCAGGCCTGGCTGATGTCCGTCGCATTGTGGGGCGGGATGATCGCGTGGCTCGGACCCATCGTGATCCCCTTCCTGCTCATCCAGTCGGTTTATGGCTTCTCGCTGCTGGAGGTCGTCAACTATCTGGAGCACTACGGACTCGTGCGCCAGAAGACGGCGTCCGGTCGCTACGAGCGCTGCCGTCCGGAGCATTCGTGGAACAGCAACCACACGATCACGAACCTGTTTCTGTATCACCTGCAGCGGCATTCGGATCACCACGCCAACCCGACCCGTCGGTATCAGGCCTTGCGTGATTTCCGCGAGGCGCCGCAGCTGCCCTCGGGCTATAGCGGCATGATTCTGCTGGCTTATTTCCCCCCACTGTGGCGCAAGGTGATGGACCCGAAGGTCGTGGCGCACTACGACGGCGACCTGACGCGCGCCAACCTGCATCCCCCCAAACGCGACCAACTGCTGGCGCGTTATTCGAAAGCGGCGTGATAAGAGCGCTGTGTTAAGGAAACACTGACCTATTTGCACCGCCAAGACGAAGCCGGTTTTCTCGCGAGCCCAGGCGGAGTGAGTGCCGCTTGGTCATTCCAAGTCAGCGAACGACAACGCAGGAGCGCGGGAAAACCGGCCCGTTCCGTCAGGATTGCGCCTGCAAACAGGCCAGACGGCGTTGCTCGTCGTTCATTTGGAATGACCAAACTTCGCTCCTCGCGCCTTGCCTGGCCTGTTTGCAGGCAGCAACTTGGCGGTGCGAATAGGTCAGTGTTTCCTTAAGATTCGCGGGCGCCTGGAGCGCCCGCTTTTTTATGTAGCGGCGAGCAAGTCGTCTGGTCATGGCCTGCCCGTCGGTCATGCGAGGAGTGCAAAAGTGGCGAAGTATCAATGCGATAACTGCGACTATGTCTATGATGAGGCCGAGGGTGCTCCCAAGGAGGGTTTCCCCGCGGGGACGCCTTGGGCTACGGTGCCCGACGATTGGCCCTGCCCGGACTGCGCGGTCCGGGAAAAGATTGATTTCGAACGAGTAGAGAGCGAATGAGCCTGAAACGCTGGCAGTGCTTGGTGTGCGATTTTGTCTATGACGAGGCCGAGGGGTGGCCGGACGAAGGCATTGAACCGGGGACCAAGTGGGAAGATGTCCCGGACGACTGGACCTGCCCGGACTGCGGCGCCAGCAAGGCCGATTTCGAAATGATCGAAATCGACTAAGCCGTGTACGACGCCTTGTCGGCACCTGCCCGCACCGGCCGTTGCAATGGCTGACTTCGTGCTCGACACACGGCTACAGGAAGACTCGGTCGAAGTCGGCAACTTGTCGCTTTGCAACGTTCGGTTAATGAACGATGCCCGCTATCCCTGGCTTATCCTCATCCCGCGTGTGGCGGATGTTGTCGAGGTGCATGACCTCGCTGAGGGTGCTCAGACGTTGTTGTGGCGTGAGGTGACCGACACCGGTCGCGTACTGACTCGGCTCTACCACGCCGACAAACTCAATGTGGGTGCATTGGGGAATGTCGTGCCCCAGCTACATGTGCATGTCATCGCCCGTAACGATGGCGACAGCGCCTGGCCCGGGCCAGTCTGGGGTCAGGGGTCGGCACGGCCCTACTCGCGGCAGGCGCTGGGGGACGAGCTGGATCGCCTGCGATCCAATCTCCCCGTCAGCTGGATGATGGCGCGTTCCTAATCGGCCGCAACGCCCTGTGAGCCCCGCACGTGAACTCACCCGGCGCAGCGTGCTCACCGGCATGGTGCTGGGCGCGATCCTGACGCCGTGCAACGTCTATTCCGGTCTCAAGATCGGTTGGTCGTTCAACATGTCCATCGTCGCAGCGCTGCTGTCGTACGGATTTTGGAATCTGGCGATGGCGCCGCTGGGGGCCCGTCGCTGGGGATTGCTCGAAAACAACATCAATCAGACCACGGCCTCATCCGCGGCGTCGATCATTTCCGGCGGGCTGGTGGCCCCCATTCCCGCCCTGGCCTTACTCACGGGCCAGACATTGCCGTTGCAGTGGCTGATCGTCTGGGTCGCGGTGGTCAGTCTTCTGGGCGTGAGTGTTGCGGTCTCGATGCGCCGGCAGTTGCTGGTGGTCGAGCAGCTGACCTTCCCCGCTGGCGTGGCCACGGCAGAAACCGTCCAGCAAATTTACGCCCGTGGCGCCGAGGCGGCAGCCAGGGTGCGCATGCTGGTCGCCGCTTTGATGGTGTCCGGAGCGGTGAAGCTGGTGGAGACATTCAGCGGCTGGATTCGTGCCTGGCCGCTGCCGTTTCAACTCTCGGGCAGCGGCGCCATGGCGGGCCGGACTCTGGGCGGTGGCCAGCTAGGTTTCGCGCTGGACCCGTCGCTGCTCCTGGTGGGGTTTGGCGCCATCATCGGCTTGCGAGCCGGCCTGTCGTTATTGATCGGCGCGGTGCTGGCTTGGGCGGTCATCGCGCCCGTGCTGCTGGCACGCCAGGCCGTGGTCCTGCCGGCGCAAGACGCGGCGTTCTGGTATCCGGCACTGGTGGAGTGGCTGCTCTGGCCGGGTGTGGCGTTGATGGTTTCGGCGTCGCTCACGGCGTTCGGGCTGGCCATCTGGTCGCGCCGCCGGACACCCAACCAGACCGCCGCGTCACGGTCAGCGGTCGATCAGCCCATCTCCCGGCAGGCGTTCTGGCTGGCGTTCGCCGCGACGCTGCTGCTGGCAGTGGTCGCCCAGGTGGCCTTGTTCGATATCGCCATCTGGGTGGCCGTGTTGGCGGTGTTGCTGGCCTACGCCCTGGCCGTGGTGGCCGCGCGCGTCGTGGGCGAAACCGGCATCCCGCCCATCGGCGCCCTGGGCAAGGTGTCCCAACTGAGCTTTGGCGTATTGGCGCCGGCCAATCTGACGGCCAACCTGATGACGGCCAATGTGGCGGGTGGCGCGGCGGGTCAGTGCGCTGACCTGCTGAATGATCTCAAGACGGGTCATCTGGTTGGCGCCACACCGCGCCTTCAGGTCACGGCCCAGCTGTTCGGTATTCTGACCGGTAGCGTGGTGGGTTCGCTGGCCTACCTGGCGCTTATACCGGACCCGAAGGCCATGCTGATCACGGCCGAGTGGCCAGCACCCGCTGTGGTGACCTGGAAGGCCGTGGCCGAGGTCTTGTCCGGCGGTTTGTCAGCCGTACCGGATGGCGCCCTGCCAGCCATGGGCCTGGCGGCAGCGCTGGGCGTGCTGCTGGCGATCATGCGGGCGATGGGCCCAGCGGTGCTGAGTCGCCTGGCGCCGAGCGCGCCTGCGGCGGGTTTGGCGTTCGTGATTCCGGCGTCGAACTCGATCAGCTTGTTTCTGGGTTCGATGGCCGCCGCAGTGGCGACAGCCATCGCGCCAGCCTGGTCGGCACGGTTCGTCATCGTGCTGGCGGCTGGGCTGGTCGCCGGTGAATCATTGGTGGGCGTGCTGGTTGCCTTCATGCGTTTGGCAGGCGCGGCGGGCTGAACAGGGTTCAAGCTTTTCGACTGGTCGCCGACTTGTAACCAACGACCGAAGGGGGTTTGATTGACCCATGCCAAGAGATACCGCCAGCCCGCAGGACGAACTCATCGCGCAGCTGCGTGAGAGCGAGGCGCGGTTTCGCGGTGCCTTCGAGACAGCGGCCATCGGCATGGCGCTGGTGTCGTTGGAGGGGCACTGGCTGGATGTGAATGCGTCATTGTGCGAGATCGTGGGCTACGAGCGCGAAGAGCTGCTTGCCACGGACTTCCAGACCATCACCCATCCCGAAGACCTGGACACCGACCTCAGCTTGCTGCACCAACTGCTGGACGGGGACATTCCGTCCTACCGGATGGAGAAGCGGTACTTTCACAAGACCGGTCGGCTGGTCTGGGTGCTGTTGAGTGTGTCGCTGGTTCGCGGTCTGGACGGCCAGCCCGTGCATTTCGTCTCGCAGATCGAGGACATCTCCAAGTCCAAGGCGGACCAGGCCGCGCTGGAGCGCAAGAACCAGGAACTGGAGGAGTTCGCCGCCATTGTCTCGCATGACCTCAAAGCCCCGCTGCGAGGGGTGCGGGGCTTCGCCCAGTTACTGCGGCTCAAGCTCGGCGATGACCTCCCGCGCGAAGAGTCGGACTACCTGGACATGATCGATTTAAGCGTGGAGCGAGCGGGCAGGATGGTGGATGACCTGCTCGCCCTGGCACGCATCAGTGAAGCCAAGGATCTGGAGCCGGTGAGCATGCAGGCGATTGTCGGCACGCTGTTGGCGGAGCTCCAGCCGACGCTGGAGGACGCCAGCGCCCGCATTGACGTCGATACGTCCTCACTGAGTGACATCTGGAGTCATCGAACCGGCGTTCGTCAGCTGATGCAAAACGTGTTGACCAACGCCATCAAATTCCGAGACCCGGCGCGTCCGCTGCGCATCGAAATCACCTGCCGCGAGGCGCTGAACGAAGCCGAGTTCCAGATTTCCGACAACGGACTTGGTATCGAGCCACGGCATGCCGAGCGTGTCTTTCGACCCTTCGAGCGATTGCATGGGGAAGAGATCGAGGGCTCCGGCATCGGGCTGGCCATCTGCAAAAAGGTGGTCGAACAGGCCGGCGGAAAGATCTGGATACGACCGAACGAAGATCAGGGCACAACCATTGGTTTTACATTGCCAACGGTGGACCCGAGCGTTTAGCCCGGTTGGTCCAGACTCGGAAGGTCCAGCCCCTGCGTTCGGGCGCATTCACGGGCGATGTCGTAGCCGGCATCGGCGTGTCGCATCACGCCCGTGGCGGGGTCGTTCCACAACACGCGGTCAATGCGCCGGTCGGCGGCTTCGGTGCCGTCACAACAGATGACGACGCCGGAATGCTGCGAAAAGCCCATACCAACGCCGCCCCCATGATGCAGGCTGACCCAGGTGGCACCGGACGCGGTGTTGAGCAAGGCGTTGAGCAGCGGCCAATCGGACACGGCGTCCGAACCATCGGCCATGCCTTCGGTTTCGCGATTCGGGCTGGCCACCGAGCCCGAGTCCAGGTGGTCACGGCCGATGACGACCGGTGCTTTCAGTTCGCCGTTACGCACCATTTCGTTAAAGGCCAGACCGATACGGTGCCGGTCGCCCAGGCCCACCCAGCAGATCCGGGCGGGCAGGCCTTGAAACGCGATGCGTTCGGCCGCCATGTCCAGCCAGCGATGCAGGTGCGTGTCGTCCGGTAGCAGTTCGCGCACTTTGGCGTCTGTTTTGGCGATGTCTTCGGGATCGCCCGAGAGCGCCGCCCAGCGGAATGGTCCAATGCCTCGACAGAACAGCGGCCGGATGTAGGCCGGAACAAATCCGGGAAAGCAGAACGCGTCGTCAAAGCCCTGGTCCAGGGCAACCTGCCGGATGTTGTTGCCGTAGTCCACGGTCGGTACGCCGGCCTTGGCAAAGCCGGCCATGGCCTCCACATGGACACGCATGGACGCACGGGCGGCGGCCTCGACCGCGGCGGGGTTCTCCTGCCGCTGCGTGGTCCACTGTTCCATGGTCCAGCCCTGGGGCAAATAGCCGTTGACCGGGTCATGCGCCGAGGTCTGGTCGGTGACCAGATCCGGGCGAATGCCGCGCTGGAGCAGCGCGGGCACCAAGTCGGCGGCATTGCCGAGCAGGCCAACCGACTTGGCCTCGCCGGCGGCCGTCCAGCGATCAATCATGGCCAGCGCTTCGTCCAGCGTTTCGGCGCGCTCATCCAGGTAGCGCGTTCGCAGCCGAAAATCGATGCGGTCGGAATCGCACTCAATGGCCAGACAGCAGGCCCCGGCCATCACCGCAGCCAGCGGTTGGGCTCCACCCATGCCGCCCAGACCCGCCGTGAGAATCCAGCGCCCGGTCCAGTCGCCGTCGTAGTGCTGGCGCCCGGCTTCGACAAAGGTTTCGTAGGTGCCCTGCACGATGCCCTGCGAGCCGATGTAGATCCACGAGCCGGCCGTCATCTGGCCGTACATCATCAGGCCTTTGCGATCGAGCGCGTTGAAGTGTTGCCAGTTAGCCCAGTGGGGCACGAGGTTCGAGTTGGCAATCAGCACCCGGGGGGCATCTGCGTGCGTACGGAACACGCCCACCGGCTTGCCCGACTGGACGAGCAGGGTCTCGTCGTCCTCCAGCCGCCGCAGGGTGTCGACGATGCGATCGAAGTCGGCCCAGGTTCGTGCCGCCTTGCCGATGCCGCCGTAGACGACCAGGGCATCCGGCTGCTCGGCGACCTCCGGGTCCAGGTTGTTCATCAACATGCGCAGCGGGGCCTCGGTCAGCCAGCTTTTCGCACTGCGCTCGGTGCCTCGGGGGGCGCGAATGGGGCGGGGTCCGGTCATGGTTTGAGCTCCTGGGCGGCGGCTTCGAGTGCGCGCAGCAGATCGCGCAATACGGTTTGCAGTGGCGCCGCGACGGTCGGGTCGAAGGCAAATGGTGGGCGTTCTGACGTCAGGTAAGCGCGCTGCGCCAGCTCCATCTGAATCGCATGCACACCGGCATCTGGTCGGCCGTAGTGACGGGTTGTCCAGCCACCACGGAAACGGCCGTTGACCACCATCGAAAAACCCGCGGCGTGCTCGCAGATGTCGGTCGCCGCTGACTGGATCGCGGGCGCGCAGGTCCGGCCGTCGTCGGTGCCGATGTTGAACACGGGCAGCAAGCCGTCGAATAAAAACGGCACCTGAGATCGGATGGAGTGGCAGTCGTAGAGCAGGGCCAGACCGTGGCGGGCACGAACCCGTTCGATCTGAGCGGCCAGCGCGGCGTGATATGGCGCATGGAAGCGATCGACGCGTGCCTGAATCTCATCTGCATCGGGCGCCTCTCCGGCGCGCCAGATGGGCTGATTGTCGAAGTCGACCTCGGGAACCAGGCCGGTGGTGTTCTGGCCCGGATAAAGGCTCTGACCGCCGGGGTCGCGGTTGGCGTCGATCACGTAGCGATGAAACCGCGCCGTCACGGTGGTGGCGCCGGGCAGCAGGTCGCGATAAAGCCGGTCCACGTGCCAGTCGGTGTCGGTCAAGGCCTGGCCGACGGGGCTCAGCCGGGCGCGAATGGGCTCAGGCACCCAGGTGCCGGCATGGGGGGCCGCGAGGATGATCGGGCTGTCGCCCTCGACGATCTCGACCACGGGCGCGGTCATGGGTGCAGGACCTCCCCCAGGCCGGTGGCCTCCACCAGGGTGCCGGTACGCACCAGCTCGGCGGCTTGCTCCAGGTCTTCGGACAGGTGCCGGTCTTCGGCAAGCGGCGCCACGGTCTGCCGGATACCGGCGATGACCTGCTGCAGCACGGGGCTGGTCGTGAGCGGGGCGCGCAGTTCCACACCCTGGGCCGCACAAACGGCTTCAACCCCGAGAATGCCGGCCAGATTGTCGGCCATGCGCAGCAGGCGTCGGGCACCATGACAGGCCATGGAGACGTGGTCTTCCTGGTTGGCGGAGGTGGGCGTGGAATCCACCGAGGCGGGAGCTGCCAGCTGCTTGTTCTCCGACATCAGCGCGGCAGAGGTCACCTCGGCGATCATCAGTCCGGAGTTCAGGCCCGGCTTGGGTGTCAGAAACGGCGGCAGGCCGAAGCTGAGCGCCGGGTCGACCAGCAGGGCGATCCGGCGCTGGGCGATGGAACCGGTTTCGGCCAACGCCAGGGCGATCTGGTCGGCGGCAAAGGCCACCGGCTCGGCGTGGAAATTGCCCCCCGAGACAATGGAGCCGTCGTCCAGCACCAGTGGATTGTCGGTGGCCGCATTGGCTTCGATGACCAGGGTCCGGGCGCATTGCCGCAGCAGGTCGATGATTGCACCCATGACCTGGGGCTGGCAGCGCAGGCAGTAGGGGTCTTGTACGCGCTCGTCATTGGCCACGTGGCTGTCGCGAATCCCTGAATCGGCCATGAGCTGGCGCAGGGCCGTGGCGGCATCAATCTGCCCGGGATGGCCCCGCAGGCTGTGGATTTCCGGACGAAACGGGGCCGACGACCCCATGGCGGCATCGGTGGAGAGTGCACCGGTCACCAGTGCGGTCGCGGCCAGATTCCAGGCCCGCATCCAGCCGGTGAGCGCCAGCGCCGTCGACACCTGGGTGCCGTTAATCATCGCCAGGCCTTCCTTGGGCCCCAGCGCGATGGGGCTGAGTCCGGCTGCGGCCAGTGCGTCGGCGCCGGTCATCCGCCGACCCTGATAAACAGCCTCGCCTTCGCCAATCATCACGGCGGTCAGGTGGGCCAGCGGCGCCAGGTCGCCGGATGCTCCAACGGAACCCTGGGCCGGGATGATCGGGACGATATCGGCCCGTAGCAGGGCCTCCAATTGCTCGATGACCGCCCAGCGCACGCCGGATGCGCCACGTCCCAGGGATGCCAGTTTCAGGACGGCAATCAGGCGGACAACGGGGGCTGCCAGCGGCTCACCCACCCCGGCGCAGTGCGACAGGATGAGATTGCGTTGCAGCTGGGCGGTATCACCGGCGCCGATGCGCACGCTGGCCAATTTGCCGAACCCGGTGTTGATGCCGTAAACGGCCTCAGACCCCATGGCCACGGCGCGGACTCTTGCCGCGCTGGCCTCGATCGCCGGCCGTAGGCTCCGGTCCAGCTGCACGGGCGTCGGCTGGTCGGCGATGCGGCGCAGCTGATCGAGCGTCACCGCGCCGGGTGTCAGGGTCACGGTCATGCCGGCGTTCCTTGGATCCGTTCGATCAGGGGGTTGAAGCCCAGCCGATAGCTCAGCTCGGCGGGTGACTGCACCGACCAGCGCAGTAAATCGGCATGCTGGCCGGGCGCAATGGCGCCACGTTCGGCATCCAGTCCCAGCGCACGGGCGGCATGCCGGGTGACACCGGCCAGCGCCTCTGCGGGCGTCAACCCGAACAGGGTGCAGGCCATGTTCATGGTCAGCAGTAGCGAGCTGAGCGGCGATGATCCGGGATTGCAATCGGTGGAAATCGCCATGTCGACACCGGCTTCGCGCAGGGCGGCAATGGGTGGCTTGCGGGTTTCGCGCAGGGTGTAAAACGCGCCGGGGAGCAACACCGCGACCGTGCCTTGCCTGGCCAGCACCTGGGCCTGCGCAGGGTCGAGATATTCCAGATGGTCCACCGAACGGGCGCCCCGCAGCGCCGCCATGCTCGCGCCGCCCAAGGCCGACAGCTGCTCGGCGTGCAGCTTGATCGGCAGTCCCAGCGACTGGGCGCGATCAAACAGGCGTTCGATCTGCGCGACCGAAAATGCAATGTGCTCGCAAAACCCGTCCACCATGTCGACCAGCCCCTCATCATGGGCGGCGTTGAGCGTGGGCAGACAGACTTCGTCCAGGTAGTCATCGGCCCGACCGGCGTACTCCGGTGGGATGGCGTGGGCGCCGAGAAACGTCCGCACCACCTGCACCGGTCGATGCTCGGCCAGACGGGTGGCCGCACGGAGCATGTTCAGTTCGGTGTCGCGGTCCAGGCCATAGCCGGACTTGATCTCAACCACGGCAACACCCTCCGCCATCAGCGCATCGAGCCGGGGCAACGCGGCCTCGACCAGGGCATCAACGGATGCAGCGCGGGTGGCATTGACCGTGCCGAGGATGCCGCCTCCCGCCTGGGCGATATCTGCGTAGCTGGCGCCCTGGAGGCGTTGCTCGAACTCGCGTGCGCGGTGACCGCCGTGGACCAGATGCGTATGACAGTCGATCAGGGCAGGGGTCAGCAGGTCACCAGCCAGATCCTGGCGCGGCCAGTTGGCATAGCGGGCGGGCAGTGCATCGCCGGGCCCCACCCATTCAATGCGGTCGCCAGCCAGCGCCACGCAGGCGTTGGCCAGTACGGTGTCATCCGGCAGAACGGCCCGGGCGCAGGTGAGTAGCTGTGCAGTCATCTCGACAGATTATGCCTCTCCGGCGTAACTTATGTACATACATATTGTCTCGTGCCGCCGGAGCCATTGCGTGTCCACAGTTGAGTATCTGCATGCGGAGCACGCCCTGGTCGAGGGTGTCTGGCGGTCACGGGTCCGGGTGGGTATCGATGCGGCCGGGCGGATTGCATCGGTCGATTGCGATAGCCCGGCGCAGCCGGACGATCAGCGCCTGACCCAGCGCGTACTGCTGCCCGCAGCTGCCAACCTGCACAGCCACGCATTCCAGCGGGCCATGGCGGGTCGCACCGAGCAACGCCATGCACAGCGCGATAGTTTCTGGAGCTGGCGCTCGCAGATGTACCGTTTTGTCGAGCGCATGACGCCTGAGGATTTGCAGGCCATTGCCGCTTACGCCTACATGGAAATGCTGGAAACCGGCTTTGCTGCAGTCGCCGAGTTCCACTATCTGCACCATGGCCCTGAGGGCCGGCCCTATGACGACCCGGGCTGCATGTCCGCCGCCATCATCGCGGCGGCCAGCGAGGCAGGCATCGGTCTCACCCACCTGCCGGTGCTGTACCAGCGCGGCGGTTTGGCGGACGAGCCAGTCACCGGCGGGCAACGCCGATTCCGCAGTTCGCTGGACGGCTATGCCGCACTGATCGGGCAGCTGCAATCTCGCTGGCGCGAGGCACCGGCCGACGCCGTGCTGGGCGTCGCCCCACACAGCCTGCGCGCCGTGGACGCGAACGGCCTGACACTGGCCGCCGGGCTACTCCCCGGCGCACCGGTCCACCTGCACATCGCCGAGCAGACGGCCGAGGTCGAGGCCGTGCAGGCCGCCACGGGCCAGCGGCCGGTTGCCTATTTGCTGGACCGGGCCGAGGTGGATGCAGGTTGGTGTCTGGTTCACGCCACACATCTGGATGATGCCGAGCTGGCCGGCCTGGCGCGCAGCGGTGCCACGGTGGGATTGGCGCCGATCACAGAGGCGAACCTGGGGGACGGCTTGTTTCGCGCCGCAGAGGCGGCGAACAGGGGGCAACGCTGGGGCGTAGGCAGTGATTCAAACGTTCGGATCGACCTACCGGGTGAGCTGCGCACCCTGGAATATGGTCAGCGACTGATCGAGCGCAGGCGCTGCGTATTGGCCGATGCCCGGCGCTCGACCGGTCGCTGGCTGTTTGATCAGGCCTGCGCCGGTGGGGCCGCAGCCCTGGGGCGCGATTGTGGGCGTCTGGCCGTTGGTCAATGGGCCGATCTCGTCACGCTGGATACCGGATCCATCGATCTTTGCGCCACGAAGGGAGACGGCTGGTTGGACGCCTGGCTGTTCGGCGCGGCCAGGCCCGTGGTTGCCGAGGTCTGGTCGGCGGGCCGGCCCGCGGTGGTGGCCGGTCGGCATCGCCGCCGTGACGCCCTCACGGCGGCGTATCGTCAAACCCTGCAACGGCTGACCACATGAGGACCGGCTACCGCGAGGTCAAGCAGGCACTGCTGGCCCGGCTGCGCGCCGGGGAGTGGCCGGCAGGCACCCTGATGCCGGGCGAGGTGCAGCTGGCAAAGGAGTTCGGTTGTGCCCGGGTGACGGTCAACCGCGCCATTCAGGAGCTGGCGGATGAGGGCATTGTGCTTCGGCGGCGGCGACGCGGGACCGAAGTGCTGGGCGACCGGGCCCGCCAGGCTCGGCTCACCCTGCATCAGGCTCGCCAGCAGGTGGAGTCACAGGGCCGGCACTATGGCTATCGTTGTCTCAGCCAGCGCAAGCTGAACGCGGGTGCGGGACTGGCGCGGCGGCTAGCGGTTCCCCAGGGCAGCCCGCTGCGAGCGCTGCGTTGTCTGCACCTGGCCAATGGTCGGCCATTCCAGCTGGAAACCCGGTGGATCAGCCTGTCGGCGGTGCCCGAGGCGGCGGCGCAGGATTATGCTGACCAGCCCCCGGGGGAGTGGCTCATGCGGGCCAAGCCCCTGAGCGAAGCGGAACATCGAATCCAGGCGGCGGCCGCCCGTCCACCCGAAGCCGCCAGGCTGCAGATCGCGCCGGGCGCCCCGGTGTTCGTCCTGAAGCGGCGAACGTGGTGGCGGGGCGAGCCGGTGACCTGGGCGCGTTTGCTGCACCCCGGCGAGGATTACGAACTGATTGTTCGCGACGGTTACTAGCCAGAACCTGGTCCGACGGTGGCCTGTCGTTGGCCTGAAATGTGCTGGGCGTACGATAAGGACTCTTGGCAGCACTGGGGATGCCGTTGGACACGAATCTGGGGACGAGCTGCCGTGCGTTGGCAGCGCGCATGGTGTCGCGCCGCTCCGTGGTGCAGGGACTTGCCGCGGGCGCCGTGGTGGGTTGCACCGACGGGGGCGGATTACAGGGCGAGGCACTGCCGGGCGCTGCAGACGTGGTCTCGCAAGTCGATGGGCTGCTGACCACGGATGACAGCGGTGGTCACATTCGGTCAGTCGACGAGTCGCATCTCCACCTGCTGCGGCGTATCAGCTTCGGCCCCACGCCGGAGAGCCTCGAGCGACTCAAGGCCATGGGGCAGACCGCCTACGTCGAGGAGCAGCTGACACTGCGTGACCACGCGGTGGAGCTGGATGTGCAGACGCGATACCCGCTGACGCAAAGCCCATCGCAAACCATCTACGCGACCACCGTCATTGGCGGCCAGCCGTACTGGCTTCACACCCGCCAGTACCAGAACGCCATGCTATACCGGGCTGCTCACTCGCGCGCCCAACTCTTCGAGGTGATGGTCGATTTGTGGAACGACCACTTCAACACCTACCTCTATAAAAATCCGGTCCCGCTGAAACTGGACTTCGACCGGACGGTGATTCGTCCCAACGCGCTCGGTAATTACAAGGACTTGCTGCGTGCCACGGTTTTCCATGGCGAGATGCTGCATTACCTGGACAACTACCTGAACCGTGCGGAGGCGATCAACGAAAACTACGCACGCGAATTGTTGGAACTGCACAGTCTCGGACGCGATGGCGGTTATGGCGAGGCCGACCTCAAGGCCTTGGCGCGGATTCTGAGCGGCTGGACCTATGTACGGTCGCCGGCCAATGTCTGGCGACCCACCGATGCCTTGGAATATGGCCAGGCGATCTTTGACGCGGCCGGCCACGACGCCGAACCCAAGACCTTTCTCGGCGAGTACTTTCCCGCCGGGGGTGGCGCCGAAGAACTGGATCGCGCGCTCAGCATCATCCTGGATCACCCGGGAACGGCTTGGCATGTGGCGCGCAAGCTTTGTCGTCGTCTGGTCGCCGATGAACCGTCCGAAGCACTGGTCGCGACGGTCGCCCAGCGATACCGGGACACCGACGGGGATATTCCCGCCATGCTGCGTCGCGTGCTGCGATCAGATGACTTTCGCAGCAGTGCCGGACAAAAGCTCAAACGGCCGATCCATGCCTTGATCGGCGCCGTGCGGGCCGTGGGCGTGGATCGGCTGGATCACACGCTCAACTACGGGCTTTACGGCGTGGCACACAACCCAGGCCAGCTGCTACAGCATCTGGAGCAAGCCGGGCAGGCGCCGTTCTCTTGGACGCCACCCGATGGCTTCCCGGATACCCGGGTGTATTGGGCCAATACCAACACCTTGCTGTACCAGCAAAAACTGATTGTTCGGCTGGCGGCGTCGCGCTCGTATAGCCACCTGCTGTCCGACCCGTTGGCTGCGCGGGAGCAAGGCCTGACCGTGGCCGACGATGTTGCCTACGCCACCACGGCACGCCAGGCGGTTAGCTACGCCATCGCCAACCTGCTGCTCGGTCCGGTGCCGGTCGATGCCGTGGCCCTGGCCATCGACTACATGGCGGATGGCGGCGACCCCGATGCGCCGCGCAGCCGCAATGAGCTGACCCAGCGCATACAGGGGTTGGTGCTTGCACTGTTGTCCTCACCCTGGTTCCTCGACAAATGACGACGCTGACCACACGACGTGACCTGCTCGGCTTGCCGAGCCATGCGACCCAGGCCGCCGCTGCCACCGGCACGGTGGTGGTGGTCTTCCAGCGCTTCGCCGCCGACTGGATCAACCTGCTCGTGCCGGCGGGCGACCCGGACTACGCGCGCCTGCGCAGCAATGTGCGTATCGACAATCCCTTGCCGCTGGACGGTTATTTCGGTCTGCATCCCGCGCTGTCGCCCCTGCAGCCGTTGTATCAGGCGGGCAGCCTGGGCTTTGTGACCGCAACCGGCTGGTTACCCGAATCGCTACGCGACCGGTCGCACTTCCAGGCGCAGCAATTGGCTGAGGCCGGCGGTGCCACGGGGGTGGACGGTGGCTGGCTGGGGCGCGGGATGAACGCGCTGGGCCCCCAGAGCAACCTCTGGGCCGGTTTGGCCGCGGAGTCCAGTGCGCCGGTCAGTCTGGAGGGCTATAACGGCACCATCGCCCTGCAGGATTTTTCGACCTACGATCACGGCTCGGTGGCCGGTGTCGGGGCAACAGCGCTGATCGAATCGCTGGCCGCGGTGGCGGGTGAGCGCGGTCAGGCGCTGCGCAACCTGTCGGCCTCCATGCAGGCCATTCAGGCAGAGCCCCCTGCGCCCACCGCACTCGATTACCCCAACACCAACCTGGGCCGTGGCCTGCGGACGGCGGCCGAGGCGATTCGGCACGGGCTGGCACCCCGGGTGATCACGGTGACCTCTGACGACGACTGGGACACCCACGTCAATCAGTTGTCACGGCACGAGGCCGCGCTACCGAATTTCGCCGCTGCGTTGCGTAGTTTTCACGATGATCTGGGCGAGCGCATGGCTGATGTCACGCTGGTGACGCTCACCGAGTTCGGTCGTAAGGCCATCGAGAACTTCAGCGGGACCGATCACGGCACCGCCTTCAGCATGCTGCTGATGGGCGGGCGTGTTCGCGGGGGGCAGGTGCTGGGGCAGTGGCCTGGTCTCGCCCAGGCGCAGTTGTTCCAGAACGAGGATTTGATGCCGACAACGGATTTTCGCAGCGTTCTGGGAGAGGTCTGGGGTCGGCACAGCCAGGCAGATGACGACACGCTGGAACGTGTGCTGCCGGGTGGTTATGCGACTCGTCCGAACTGGCTTGGCTGCATGACCTGACCCAACGGGTGGTTGGCGCGCCATCACCACAGGCGCTAACGTCCCTGCCTCGACCAGGGAGGGACGCACCCATGACCGAAGAAGTCACGTTTACCAGCCAGGGCACCACGCTGCGCGCCGGCCATTTTCAACCGGCAGATTCACCATTGACGGGCGCTGCCGGCACACCCTGTGTCGTCATGGCCCATGGCCTGGGCGGCACGCGGGCGGCCGGCCTGGAACCGTTTGCCGAGGCCTTTGCGGCCGCCGGTCTTCACGTTCTGTGTTTCGACTACCGTGGGTTTGGCAGCAGCGATGGCCAGCCGCGCCAGGTGGTCAGCGTCAAAATGCAGCTGGAGGACTGGGCAGCGGCCATCGCCTTTGCCCGCACCTTGGACGGTGTGGACCCCGCGCGCATTGCCACCTGGGGTAGTTCGTTCTCCGGTGCCCACGCGGTCACCGCGGCCGTGCGTGACGGACGCATTGCCGCCGTGAGTTCGCAGGGGGCCATGATGGATGGATTGGCCGCGCTGCAAAACGTGATTCGCAAGCAAGGCCTGCTGCATGGCCTGAAGCTGACACAAAAAGGATTAAGTGATGCCCTGCGCGGGGCCCTGGGTCTGCCCCGGGCCATGCTGCCGGTGGTGGCCGATCCGGGCGAACCCGGGGTGCTCACCACGCCGGATAGCAAACCCGGGTACACGCGCATCACGTCACCGGCCTGGCGCAATGAAATCTCCACCAGCTGGGCGGTGACGCTGGCGACTTACCGCCCCAATCTGCTGACACCGCGACTGCCGTGCCCAGCTTTGTTTTGTATTGCGACAGATGACGCGGTTGTGCCGCCCGCAGCCATGGAAGACGGGGCACGGCGGGCGCCCGATAAGGTGCGGGTCAAACGTTATGCAGCCGGGCATTTCGAGATCTACGTTCCACCGATGTTCGAGACCGTGGTGGCGGATCAGACCGCATTCTTTATGGAGACCCTTGCCCGCTAGGAAAGCGCTGCAGGCCCTCGGCCCGGAGCCAGACGCCGCCGCATTCGCGCAGACACTGTTCGGCCACCGTCGGTGGCACGCTCTGGCCAAAGAACATGGCGGGCGGCATGGCCACGGCCGGCAGGTGGCGTCGGGCGGCGTCGCAATCATCGACCGCCAGCACACGCCCGCTGGGACTCGCGTAAAGATGTACGGATTGCATGGGGCTGTCTCGGCAAGGCCTGTTTTGCTGTAACGCGATCTGCGCAAGAGAGCGGACAGCCTTTGATCAACCATCGGGTTGACGGCATTAATTTAACGTCGTTAATCTTTATTGATGGCCCGACAGGCAATGACAGAAGCGCAGGTTCAAGCCCGGCGCGAACAAATACTCGATGCCACGATGGCCGTCTTCGAGGCCGATGGGCTGGAGGCGGTGAGTTTTCGTCGCGTGGCCGCGCATCTGGGCTGCAGCTATTCGGCGCCTTATCGCTATTTCGCCAGCAAAGATGAGCTGCTCACCGCCTTGCGCGCGCGGGCATTTCGTTGGATGGAGCAGGCCATGCTGGAGGCCCTGGCCGGTGTCACCGGCTTTCGCGCGCGGCTGGCGGCGCTGTCCCGCGCCTTTATTGACGCCGCGCTCTCACACCCCCAGCGCTATGCACTGATGTTCTTCGAGTTACCGGACTCGGATCTGGCGCAACGGTCGCTGGAACTGGTGGCCGCCAAGCGCGATTCCCTGGATGTTTGCACCCAGGTGATTGCCCAAGGCGAGGCGGCCGGTGAGGTGGTGCTGGACTGTGATCCGCTGACGGCCAGCCATCTGCTGTGGGCGGGCGCGCACGGCATTGTTTCGTTGCAAATCGCCGGTCAGTTCGTCATGGGCCGGTCGGCCGAAGCGCTTGTACCTACGATGATTCAAGCGTTGATGCGCGGAATCGAGCGAGATGCCGACCGCGAGGTCGGCGCCCGACCGGGCGGCCCGTGAACGCAAGCAGTTGGAGGTGACGGGGTGGAACCGCAACAAGCATCACAGCATCGGGAATTCGCAATGACCGGACACCGGCTGACGGGGGGCGGAGATGTCGCATGAAACCGCGTTGCTGCCGGCGCAGCGCCGGCTGGTTGGTCATGGCGCATTACTGTTATTCGTCGGTGGCGTGATCGGCTTTGGCTTTTTGTTCTTCCTGATTGGTGAGGTCGCGCTGTGGCCGATTCCGTGGACCCTGGACTGGCAGCTGCCCGGCACCTACGACGCTTGGCGTATGGCGCATATGGAAGGCATCGTGAACGGCCTGGTGCTCTGGGTGGCTGCGGCGCTGTTGCCGGTGATGCCATTTACCGTCAAGGGTGCTGCCCGCATCGCGTTGGGCCTGATCATCGTGGCCTGGACCATTGTCATCGCCTCGGCACTGGACCCGCTGTTCCCGGAGAGCCGTGGGCTTGCGTTCGGTGGTCCGCTGAGCAACCAGTAAGGGAAGCACTGATCTATTCGCACCGCCAAGACGGAGCCGGTTTTCGCGCGAGCCCAGGCGGAGTGAGTGCCGCTTGGTTATTCCAAGTCAGTGAACGACAACGCAGGATCGCGGGAAAACCGGCCCGTTCCGTCTGGATTGCGCCTGCAAACAGGCCAGACTGCGTTGCTCGTCGTTCATTTGGAATGACCAAACTTCACTCCTCGCGCCTTGCCTGGCCTGTTTGCAGGCAGCAACTTGGCGGTGCGAATAGATCAGTGCTTCCCTAGCGTTTTTTCTGTTTTATGTCGGCGTGGTGCTGGTCATGGTCTTGTCGGCCGTCATCGCGTGGAAATGCCTCCGTCAACCGGGGTAGCGTGGCCGTATTCAGGGCACCGCGCCCAGCGTCCAGAGCACGGGGGGCTGGTCCGGCTCCCACGGCGCAAACTTCCGCATGATGGCCTGAAATCGGGCGCTGCCGACCCATCGCGTTAGCCAGGCGTGTAGCGCCGGGTAGGGGCGGCTATCCCACCATTGGGGTTCCACACCCGCAAACTGACGGACGAAGGGAAACAGGGCGACATCCGCGAGGCTGGCCTTCGGACTGACGAGCCCTCCGCCGTGCGCCTGCAGGCGGGCCTCCCAGTCGGCGAGTCGCTGCTCCGCCTGTTCACGGTAATGCTGCTGCGAGGCCTCGGGGTGACGCACGTGATACTTGTAGCGATCCAGCCAGTGCTTGAACGGGCCGTCGTTCTGGTCGATGAGCGCCTGCGTCTGGGCCTCGTCGCCGGCCAGCCACGCTTCGGGGTCCTGCTGCGCCAGCGCCCAGCGCATGACCGCGATGCTTTCCTCGATCACGGTGCCGTCAGCCAGCACCAGCACCGGTACGGTCGCCTTGGCTGAGGCCTGGAGCATGGCGTCGGGTTTTTGCTTGAGCAGCACCTCACGGTGTTCGACCGTGATGTTGGCCACCGACAAGGCCATCCGCGCCCTGATTGCATAGGGGCAGCGACGAAAGGAATACAGCGTGGGGTGGGGCTTAACCACGAGCGGCCCGCCGTTGGTCGCGCCGCATCTCCAGCGCGGCCCGGCGCTGGGGCGTCAGGCTGTCGATGCAGTGCGGGCAGCTGATGTCCGCCTCGAAGGCCTCGGAAGCCTGTTCCTCGCGGGTCAACGGCTCGCCGCAGGCCTCACATTGCACGGCATGGCCGGGCCGTAGCTGATGGTCCACCGAAACCCGCTCGTCGAACACATAGCACTCGCCGCGCCAGAGACTCTCCTGCTCCGGAACGGTCTCCAGGTATTTCAGGATGCCGCCGCGCAGGTGGTAGACCTGCTCAAAGCCCTGGTCCTGCAGATAGGACGTGGCCTTTTCGCAGCGAATGCCGCCGGTGCAGAACATGGCAATGGGGCGCTGCTCCTGACCCTTGAGCTCGCGGGCCACGTAGTCGGGAAACTCGCGAAAATTCTCCGTGCCGGGTGACTGTGCATGCTCGAAGCTGCCGAGCTTGACCTCGTAGTCATTCCGGGTGTCGATGACCAGTACATCGGGATCCTCCAGCAGGGCGTTCCACTGGTTGGGGTCGACATAGGTACCGACATGCTCGCGTGGATTCACGCCGGGCACGCCCAGCGTCACGATCTCCCGCTTGAGTTTGATGCGCAGACGCGAAAACGGATTGCGTTCGGCATACGAGCGCTTCTCGTCCAGCTCACGGAACCGAGGGTCGGTGCGCAGATGGGTGAGCACGGTATCAATCCCCGATCGCGTCCCCGCCAGTGTGCCGTTAATGCCTTCACCGGCCAGCAGCAAGGTGCCCAGCACGCCGGCCTGCTGACAGACCTCACGCAGGGGCACCTGCAGGGATTCGAACTCGGGGAGCGGCGCGAAGTGGTACAGCGCCGCGATCACGACTTGAGACATGCGTGGATCGGCTGGACAGAAGGCCCACCAGTTTAATCGACTGCGGCCGTTAGCTATCACAGCCGCGGCGGATGTTGCAGCGGCTTTACATTTTGAACATCGACGCTTGTCGATAATTTCGACCGTTTAGCGGCACAAGACCTAGAAAAGTCGAGTCGTTGGTCGCTACCTGCGTGATCGTGCGTTTGGAGACTTTGTGATGTTGGATAGTGTTCGGCCCTTGGCGAAGGCAGGCGCGACTGCCTCGACGTGGGTGCGTCGGGGCCTGCCGGCCTGTTTGGCCGGCATCAGTGCCGCGACCTTCGCCCATGCGCCCTCCAACGACTTGCTCAACCTGGACTTCGACCAGCTCACCGAGATCATGGTCTCTGAGGCCTCGGGGTTCGAGCAGGCCCCCTGGGACGCCCCGGTCAATGTCACGGTCATCACGCGCGAGAACATCCGAGACTTCGGCTGGCTGACGCTAAGCGATGCGCTGGGCAGTCTGGCCGGCTTGTTCGCACGCAATGACCGGAACTACGACTATCTGGGCACGCCGCTGTCGGGTGACTACAACAGCCGGTACCTGTTGCTCATTGATGGCGTACGGGCAACCGATGGCATCTACAACCAGGCGTTGACCGGGCACACGGCGCTCATCGGCCTGGAGTCGGTGGAACGCATCGAATACATCGCAGGCCCCGGTTCGTCCCTGCACGGCGGCAACGCGTACTACGGCACCATTAATGTGGTGACGGTGTCCGGTCGCGATGGGGGCGAGGCCGGCTTCCAGGTCGGCAGCCTCGGCGTGGCACGCGGCTATGCGTCCATGCATGAGCACCTGGGGCGGGCACAGATCAGCGTCAGCGGCAGCCGCTACAAGCGCAGCGGCGATGATGTTTACTATCCGGAATTCGATACACCGGACCAGAACCGGGGTGTGGCGACCGGCCTCGACGGCGAGACGGACGAGAACATCTACCTGCGGCTCGCACAGGGCGGCACGCAGCTGCAGCTGGCCTACTCTGATCGCCACCGGGATGTTTCTACGGCGTCGTACGAGCAGGCATTCAACCAGCCCGGGTCCTGGACGCAGGATCAAAGCCTGCTGCTCAGCCTGAAGCACGACCGGCAGCTCGGGTCAGCCACGGACCTGGGTGTCGAGGCCTCGCTCAACCGTTACCGGTACACGGGCCACTATGTCTATGGTGCGAGCGAAGATGACCTCAGCGTGGATGTGGCCAAGTCCCTGAGCGTGCGGCTGGCGGGTCGGATCCGTCACGAAGTGTCCGCGCAACTACGCTTGCTGGCGGGTCTGGACTGGCAGCGCGACACCGAGCTGCTGCAGCAGAACTTGACCCCGTCGACACGTGAGTTCTTCCTGAATCGCAACGACCAGCGGGAGCACGCGGGGCTTTATGTGGCGGGCGAGTGGCAGCCGACGGAGCGGGTGACGAGCCACCTGGGTTTGCGGCTGGATGACGACTCGATCTCCGGGTCACAGTTCAGCCCGCGACTGGGTGTGTCCGTCCGCTTTAACGATGCGGTCACGGCCAAGCTGGGCCTGGCCCAGGCATATCGACCGCCCAATGCCTATGAGCTGTACTACGAGGTGCCGGGCGAGGGGGGCTCGCGGGCCAATCCAACGCTGAAGTCCGAACGGATCCGCACCAGCGAGTTCAGTCTGAACCTGCGCCCGGCCGGCCGCTTTCAGTACCGCTTCTACGGGTACCACGCCACCTTGTCCGACCTGCTGGTGCAGGTGCCGATTCCGACGACGGGCGAGCTGATCTTCGTCAACGGAGGCAATGTGCATGTCACCGGCCTGACGAGCGACGCCACCGCGTCCTTCGACTCCGGCGCCACCCTGCGGGTCGGGCTGGCCTATACCGGCTATCACATGCACCACGAACTGGTGGAGACCGAGACGGTGACGCTATCGGCGATCAATACCAACCTCACGGTGCCGCTACTTGATCATCGGGTGATTGCAGGTGTCGAAGGCCGGTATATGGCACCGATCCAGGGATGGCGAGGCGAGTCCGACGCCTTCGGTCTTGTTCACCTGAATCTGCGCGCGCCGAATCTACCGTTCGGCCTGGAGGCGAGCCTGCGAATTGCCAACCTGCTCGATACCGATTACGGCTATGTCGGTGGCCCCGAGCATCTGCAGACCACGCTGCCGCAGGATGGTCGCAGCTTGCTCTTCGGCCTGCGCATGGATTGGTAATGCAGTCTCTCTACCCTTATCAAGGATTGCGCTGGCTCTGCCTGATCGCTGCGTTGGCGGCCGCATGGCCGGCTGCCGCCCGTTACGCGCCCAAGCGCGATCTTGAAGTGGCGTACGTCTACAACATTCTCCGTTTCACCACCGGATTCGCCGTGCAGGAGAAACAACCGCTGGTGGTTTGCATTGACGGGGATCAGCAGGCGCTGCATGCCTTTCGAGCGCTGGACGGGCGGCCGGTGCAGGGTGCGCCGGTGGATGTCCGCAGCTACGCCGCGGCACGCGTGACAAACTGCCATGCGCTGGTCATTGCGGCACCGACATTGCTGCAATGCCCCAACGCCCCCGGCCTGCTCACGATCGCCACGCTGGATCAGCCGGTTCGCCAGTGCATGATCGAACTTGTGGCTCAGCCCAAGAAGATTGGCTTCCGGGTGGATCGCGACACGGCGCATGCCTTTGGCCTAGAGTTCAGTGCCACGCTGTTGCGCCTGGCGCAGGAGGTTAAGGGGTGAATCCCAGCACACCGGCCAGTGCGCGCGTCCGCAGCACCCTGCGCTACACCGCCATTGCCCTGGCCGTCCTGGGCGTTGTGCAGCTGGTGGCGTTATACGAACTGCTGATGCGTGATCTGGCCCATATGGTCCTGACGCAGGCCGAACTGGTGGCCGACAATGCTGCTGCAGCCGTGGTGTTCGAGGACGAAACCGACGCCCAGGCATTGCTGGAAAGCCTGCAGCGCACGCCCGAGGTCATGGGCGCCACGCTGGCGACCCCGCAGGGAGTCCTGGCCCAGGTGGGGCAGATCACGCGCAGCCAGCAAATCCGCTCGAGGTCGGGTTCGCAGGCGCAGGTTGTTCGCGCACCCGATCACGTGATTGCGCGGGCGCCCGTACGTGCGGATGGGGCTGTGGTCGGGACCACCTGGGTTCAATATTCCACCGCGTCCGTGTGGATGCAGCTCGGCACGTTCGCGACACTGACGCTGGTGGCCTGCCTGGCCGCCTGGTTCACCTTGGCGGTCATCGCCCGCCGGCTGGCCGGGGCCGTCGACCATGCCAGTCGCCGTCTGGAACATCTGGCGCGTGTCGATGTGGTCACGGGCTTGCCCAACCGGCGCGCTTTCAACCAGGTGCTATCCGAGCGCTTGGCTCAGGATGGCAGCCGGACGCTAATCGCCATCATCGATCTCGACAACTTCAAGGATGTGAACGACGGGTTCGGTCATGCCGTGGGCGACAAGATGCTCCAGACCTTGGGCGCGCGTCTGGCGGGCGATACGGTGCGCAGTTCCGGCGTACGCGTTTTTCGTTTGGGGGGCGATGAGTTTGGGGTCATCGCCGCGTTGTCGGCACATCGCGATTCGCCAACCCAGATTCTGCGGGACATCCGTCGCGTGCTCACTCCGCCACTGACGGTCGACCAGCACCAGTTCCAGGTGGCCGCGAGTATCGGCGCCTGTACGGCACCGATGGACGGGACCGAGCCCGAGGAGCTATTCCGCAAGGCTGATACCGCGATGTACGAGATCAAGCGTCGCGGCAAGAACGATTTCTGTCTTTATCACCCCGCGATCGAGCAGGCCTACCAGGAACGGCTGGTGCTGACGCGGGAGCTGCGCGATGCCGTGGCGGCCAAAGAGCTGACCTTGTTCTACCAGCCGGTGATCAATCTCCAGAGCGGTCGCATCGACGGCGTGGAAGCCCTGCTGCGCTGGCAGCATCCGGGGCGCGGCTGGGTGTCGCCCGGCGTGTTTATTCCACTGGCTGAGAGCTGCGGACTGATTGCCGAAATCGGTCGCTGGACTTTGGAGGCGGCCTGCGAACAGGCGATGGCCTGGCAGGCAGCGGGTGAGGCGCCGGTCAACATGGCCGTCAACATCTCGATGGCGCATTTGCTGGAACCCGAGTTCCTGGGCCATTTGCGTCATACCCTGACGATCAGCGGGCTGCAGCCCAGCCGTCTCAAGCTGGAGATCACCGAAAGCGTGCTGGCCGAGTCCTTCGACGCGGTGTCGGCGCGGCTCTCACATATCCGCGCTCTCGGGGTTCGGCTCTCCGTGGATGACTTCGGTACGGGCTATTCGTCGCTGGCGTACCTGCCGGCCTTCCCGGTGCAGGAGCTGAAGATCGACAAGAGCTTCGTTTCGCGCCTGCCCGGTGACGGCGAACCCATTGTCGAGGCGATTCTGCGGCTGGCAGAGAGTTTTGACATGGATGTCGTTGCCGAGGGTGTGGAAACGCTGGAGCACCTCGCCTACGTGCGATCGGCAGGTTGCGGACACGTGCAGGGCTTTTTGTTCTCTCCCGCCGTGCCCCCGGATGAGTTGGCCGAGCTACGGCGTGACTTCAAGTTGGGTGATCGCCTGGTCACCGATACGCCGGCGCATCGCAGCGTGGTCGCCATCGGTGAACATGCGCGACCGGCTAACCAGGAGATGTAAACCCGGCTCGCCACCCGCCTTGGTGGCCGAGAGCGACCCGCCCGCTCGTCACGCCGTTCGGTCTGGCGGAGTATGCGATCATGCCGCGCGTCCATGGTCACCCAGACACAGGGCGAGCGATCGGCCTGCTTTCACGCCCACGCTCGTCGGCCGCAGCGTCATTGTCTGCCTCGTCTGGATTCAGGCCATGCTTTGATCAAGGAGTGGTGATGGCGAAACGACAGGACGACAGCGCGAACTCGGCTCCTGGCGCCCCGCCCATCGTTGCCATCGGCGCGTCCGCTGGAGGGCTGGCGGCCTACGAGGCGTTCTTCAAGGCCGCACCCAGCCGCATGGGCATGGCATTCGTCCTGGTCCCCCACCTGGATCCGCGGCGGCACAGTCTGATGGTGGATCTGGTGTCCAAGTACACCGCCATGCCGGTGGCCCAGGCGGTGGATGGCCAGGCGGTCAAACCGGATCACGTTTACATCATTCCGCCGGACCGTTACCTGTCCATCGCCGATGGCGTGCTGCGCCTGCACCAGCCCAAGGAGCCACGCGGGCTGCGGATGGCGATTGATTTCTCGTTCCGTTCGCTGGCCGAGAGTGCCCGCGAGCGGGCCGTGGCGATTATTTTGTCCGGTACCGGAACCGATGGCACCCAGGGGCTGAAAGCCGTCAAGGGCAATGGCGGCATGGCCATGGTTCAGGAGCCGGGCAGCGCCCAGCACGACGGGATGCCGCGATCGGCAATTCGCAGCGGCGTGGTCGATTTCGTGCTGCCGCCGGCGGGTATGCCCGAAGTCCTACGCCAGTATGTCCAGCATCAGTACGTGCGTGCTGCCGATGTGGCCGTGCCTCAAACGGGCACGCGTGAGCAGGACATCGAGGCCGTGCTGTCGATCATCCGGGCGCGGACCCGGCACGATTTCCGGCGTTACAAGCGCGGGACGGTGCTGCGCCGTGTGCAGCGGCGTATGGGGCTGCGCCAGATGCACCGCATGAGCGATTACCTGACGCTGCTGCGGCGTGATGCCACCGAGGTGTCGCAGCTATTTGACGATTTGTTGATCGGGGTCACCCAGTTCTTCCGCGAGCCGGACTACTTGGAGGCCCTGGAACAGCAGGTGATCGAGCGGCTGCTGGAGAAGCCTGATGACCAGCCGATCCGCGTGTGGGTGCCCGGCTGCGCCACAGGCGAGGAGGCTTACAGCATCGCCATCGCCATTATGGACGGTGCCTCGCGAGTGGGTCGGCCGCTGAATCTGCAGATCTTCGCCACCGATGTGGACGAGCGGGCGCTGGCCGTTGGGCGCACGGCGGTCTACCCCGAAAGCATTGCTGGCGATATGTCCGAGGACCGGTTGCGGCGCTACTTTACCGGCGAAGACCATTGCTACCGGGTCAGCAAGCCGGTGCGCGAATGCGTGGTGTTTGCCCGGCAGGATTTGATTAACGACCCCCCGTTCTCCCGCCTGGATCTGGTGTCCTGCCGTAATTTGCTGATCTACCTGGAAGGCGACCTGCAGCATCGCATCCTGTCGTTGTTCAGCTTTGCGCTGAACGACGAGGGCTTCCTGTTCCTCGGGAGTTCAGAAACTATCGGCCGCGCAGACAAGCTGTTTCGTCCGCTGGACAAACGTGCTCGCATCTTCCAGCGCGTGCAGGGCGCATCGCTGTTCGAACGGCAGAGTTTCCCGGCGCGGACGGTGACGCCCAGCGATCCGCCCGAACTGGACCTGGAACCGGTCGACTCGCCGATGGGCACCGAGCTGTTGGGGCCTTACGTTCAGGGTGTGCTGCTGGAGCGTTTTGTGCCGGCGTCGGTCGTGGTCACCGACCACCATGAGATTGTTCAACTGTTCGGTGCCACAGGCGATTATCTGCAACTGCCCAACGGCCCTCCCAGCAATGATTTGCTGCAGCTGTCGCGGCGGGGTCTGCGCATGAAACTGCGGCAGATCATTCGCCAGGCCGGTGTGGATCACAGCACGGTGTCGGTGATGGCCCGCGTGCCCGGCGGCCCGGTGCCGCAGGTATGGGTGAGTGCGAGCCCGTTGGACCACCCGCGGGTCGCCGAAAATCTGTTCCTGGTCAGCTTTCAGCCGGCCACCGTGCCCGAGAGCGACGAGCGTTCTGACGTCGCCATTGGCAGCGAAGATGAGGGCGTGGTTGCCCAGTTGGAAAACGAGCTCAAATCCACCCGCGAAGAATTGCAGGGGACGATCGAGGAACTGGAAACCTCGAACGAGGAGCTCAAGACCTCCCATGAGGAGGCCATGAGCATGAATGAGGAATTGCAGTCGGCCAACGAGGAACTGGAAACCTCGAAGGAAGAGCTGCAATCGCTCAACGAAGAACTCTCGACCGTGAATACCGAGTTGCAGGAGAAGCTCGACGAGCTTGAGAAGACCAATAACGATCTGGGCAATCTGCTGGCCAGTACCGAGTTCGCCACGCTGTTCCTCGATACGCAGGGCCTGATCCGCCGCTTCACGCCGTCGGCGCGGCGCCTGTTCAATCTGATTCCCACCGACATCGGTCGGCCGATTGACGATATCGCCAACCGGATCCGCGGTGGCGATTCGCTGCTGGACGATGTGCGTGCGATTTCCGAGGGCGCCGAGCCGGTGGAGGATGAGGTGCAGGACGTCGATGACGCCTGGTATATCCGGCGCATCATGCCGTATCGCACGGCGGATCAAGCCATCGCCGGCGTGGTCGTGACCTACGCCGAGGTCACCCCACTCAAGACCGCCCAGGCGCGGCTAAGGGCCAGCGAGGCGCGCTACCGGACCCTGTACGACCACACGCCGACCATGTTCTTTACCCTGACCGAGGCGCTGACCATCGCATCGGTTAACCGTTATGGCGCGGAGCAGCTGGGGGCCGAGCCCGAGGACCTGCGCGGTCAGGCCTTTGCCGAACTCACGGTTGATGCCGGCCGCACCGAGCGTCTGCTACGCAAGGCGTTCGAGACCAGTGAGCAGGAGCAACGCTGGGATGCCCGGCTGTCCGGTCCGAATGACGCGTTGCTGTGGGCCCGTTGTATCGCCCGTGCGGTGGATGTGGGTGACCAGCCCACGCTCTTCGTGCTGTGCCAGGACCTGACCACCGAGAAGCGGCTGAGCGATCAGCTGGAGTTTCACGCCACCCACGATGCCCTGACTGGCTTGCTGAACCGGCGCGAGTTCGACGCGGTGCTGCGACGCATTCTGCGCAGCACGCGGGGCGCGCATACCCGCCACACGGTGCTGCGGGTCGATCTCAGCAATTTCAGGCTTATTAACGACACGGCGGGGACCGAGGTCGGTGATTCGATTCTGCGGCAGTTCGGTGGCCTGCTGCGGGAGCTGACGCGGGGGCGGGACATCGTGGCGCGCCTCGGTGGGGACGAGTTCGGCATCATCATGGAGTACTGCCCGGTGGCCGAAGCGCGCCGAATCGTGGACACGCTTCGCTCCGCACTGGCCGAGCAAGTCTTCGAGGTGGACGCGCATCGGTACCAGCTGGACGCCTATTTCGCTTTGGTCGGCATCGACGATGAGTCGCTGGGCCCGGCCGAGGTGATGCGGCGGGTGGACGTGGCCGGTCACGCCGCGCGCACCAAGGGTCCGGGCACGGTTGCCGAGTTCGACGAGGCGGATCAGGACAGTCAGCAGCGACGTGCCGAAATGCACTGGGGCGGTGAAATTCGTGATGCCATCGCGCAAGGCCGTATTCACCTAGCCTGCCAGCCGATTGTGGCGACCGGAACCGACCGTGTGGTCGGGTTCGAGCTGCTGCTGCGCCTGCGTGACGAGCATGGGGTTGTGCATCCGGATACACAGGCCCTGATCTCGGCCGCCGAGGTGTATGGCCTGGCGACGGAGGTGGACCTGCATGTGACAGAACTGGCCTTGCAGCAACTGGCGGCGCGGCTGCCGCAGCTGTCGGACCTGGAATTCATTTCGATCAATCTCTCGGGTCAGAGTCTGGGGCGAAGCGGATTCGCCGAGCGCATTCTTGAGTTGATCGCGCAGTCCCGGGTCCCGGCCAGCAAGCTGTGCTTCGAGATCACCGAAACCGCGACGATCTCGAATCTGGAGCGGGCCATCGAATTCGTCCGTCAGCTGCGCAGCCGTGGTTGCCGGGTGGCCATCGATGACTTCGGCAGTGGGTTGGCATCGTTTCACTACCTGAAGTCGCTGCCCTGCGATCTGGTCAAGATTGATGGTGCTTTTGTGCGTGACATGCTGAACGACCGCGCCAGCCTCGATCTGGTGACAGCCATCGATGGCATTGCCAAATTGCTGGGGGTGCGCACCGTGGCCGAGTTTGTTGAGACCGAGCAAATCGACCAAGAGGTTTGCCGCCTGGGCATCGATTATCGACAGGGCGCACGTTTTCCGCTGGCCCCGGATCTCGACTCGGCCTTGGATCAGCTGGCGGGTTCCGCCCAGGGCCGACAAATCGATAGGTAGTCGCGAACACGTTTGCGCAGCTCGCTGAGCCACTGTCGGGTGGCACCGGGACTTCGGTCCAGCAGGCGCCCGATTTCCGGCGCGGTGAATTGCTCCACGCTGGCCCAGACCAGCGCCTGCGCGCCCTCCGGGTGGGCTGCGGCAAACCGCGCGAACTGCTGGCGCACACAGTCGTCCAGATCCTGTTGGTCGGTGTGCTCGGCCGCCTCGTCGACCGGTTCACGCCACTGCGCCAGATCGGTGTGACGCTGCGCGGGGCGCCGACAGAAATCCAGCCACTGCGAACGCGCCACCTGCCATAGCCAGGCGCGGGGCTCATCCACGGTCGTCCCCTGGTCCAGGGCCCGAACCAGTCGTACAAAGGCGTCCTGACAGCACTCATCGGCGTCGGCGGTGCTGGCGCCCCGTCGCAGAAAGTAGGCGCGGTACCGGGGCGCATAGTCGGCGTACAACGCGGACAAGGCTTCGCGTCGCGCATCGCCACCCTGGGCAATGGCGTTCAGCCACTGGCGTTCGCTCATGGCGCGACCTCCTGCGTTTCAGCGACGAGTGCCAGCACGCCCTGGTCTGGCAGCCTGGGCCAGTCGATGGTCGTGGGCAGGCGCTCGATCATCTGCTGCCTGGCTTCGGGCGTGCTCCAGCGAATACGCAGGACCGGAGCATGCGCTGTGCGGTGGACGGTCAGCCCGTCCACATCGAGCAGGCGCAGCTCTACGGTCTCCAGGCTCAAGCCAGTGTTCGCGGGCAACCGGATGCGCAGCGGCGGTGGGGCGAATGCCTGTGGCCTGGCCAGTGGTTTGGATGCCTGCTGGGCTGGCGGCCGCGCGGCTTGCGGGGGTGGTGGGCCGCTTGCTGCTTCCGGATGATGCTGACCGCGCGCCTGTGCGTCTGCCGGGTCGGCGTCGGGCGCTGTGAGCGCGCGAGCAGCCGGGGCGGTGTCGGCCTGGGGCGCGGACGGCCGGGCGGCCTCGGCTCGTTGTTCATCCTGCCGCTTGGCCCGTGCCGTCACTTCTGCCGCCATCTGGTTTGCACGCGGGTCGGACCGGAGCGGCTGGGCGGGTGGCGGCGCGGATTCCATGCGGGGCCGGTCTGGCCACAACCACCAACTCAGCGATACGCCGAGCATCAGGCTGGCGGCCACACCCATCCAGCTTGGAACGCCGCGTCGCCGCGTCGGTGCCGTGGCGGTGGTCAGCAGGCCCTCCTGCTCCAGTCGCCGGAACAAGCGTTGCCGGCCCAGCTCATCGACCGGGGACTGGCTGGCGTCACGGAGCAGCCGGGCCAGTGCACGGTCCATGGGATCGTCCGCGGCGCGCCGCCCCGCGAGGCCGTCCAGCCAGTCGTCGATGTCGTCCTTCATCGCGATAGCTTACTGCCGGTGATGGGCTGCGAGCGGGGGGACGGGCCGCCCGGGCTGTGTGAGCGCCAGCGCGCTGGCCTGGCGAACCAGCCCCACGAACTCGCGACGCAAGGGCTGATGGCCGGCGGCCAGACGCTCGGCGCGTTGCAGCACAGCGGTCAGGCTGGCTTGGCCCGCATGGTCCGACGACCGCAGGATCAGGCCGAACTCTGCCACCGAGGCCGCCCACTGCAGGTCGTCGCTGGCGTCGTCCATGGGGCGTGGTTGGCTGGCGACCACATGACGCAGCGGCTGGCTGGCGCCCCCGGCCGGCTGCTTGTAGCGGGCCTTGACCAGCATCCACTCGCCGCTGTGGCGGGCCGTCGGGCGGGAGGCTCGGGATTGGTAGCGCAATGACGGGGCGGTGCTGCCGTGGCCGGCTTTCGGCACGATTTCGTACAGCGCCGTAACCCGTTGGCCGGCGCCCACGTCTCCGGCGTCTTTGCGGTCATCGGTGAAGTCTTCCGCCGCCAATGCGCGGCTCTCGTAGCCCAGCAGTCGGTAGCTTGCGACCGCCTCTGGGTTGAACTCCACCTGCAGTTTCACGTCCTTGGCCACCGTGACCAGCGTGCCCTGAAGCTTGTCGACCAGCACGCGTCGGGCTTCGAGGTCCGAGTCGATGTAGTAATAGTTGCCGTCGCCGTGGTCGGCCAGCCGGTGCATGCGCCCGTCTTGGTAGTTGCCGGTGCCCAGTCCGAGCACGGTGAGGAAAATGCCCTGATCCCGGTGCTTTTCGATGAGGCGGACCAGCTCGCCCTGACTGGAGGCACCGACGTTGAAATCACCATCGGTGGCCAGAATCACACGGTTATTGGCCTGCGGGTCGAATTGCTCGCGGGCGATGCGGTAGGCCAGTTCGATGCCCTGGGCCCCGGCGGTGGAGCCGCCGGCACGCAGTTGATTAATGGCCTGCAGCAGTGCGGTCTTTTGCTCACCCGAGGTGGCCGGCAGGGCCAGGCCCGCCTGTCCGGCATAGGTGACGATGGCGACCGAATCGTTCGCATCGAGCTGTTCGATCAGCTGGCGGTAGGCCCGCTGCAACATCGGCAGCTTGTCGGCGGCCTGCATCGAGCCCGAGGTGTCGATCAGGAAAACGAGACGGTTGGGTCCGCGTTCGGCCGGGGTCGGCACCTCGGCGGCGACCTGCACCATGGCGAGCAGGTGGCCGGGCGCCCAGGGCGCCTGGGTCAGCTCGCTACGCAGGCGGATCGGATGCTCGCCGCTAACCGGCAGCGGGCTGTAGTCGAAATAGTTGATCAGCTCTTCAACACGCACGGCATCCACAGGGGGCATCCGCCCGGCGTTGAGCAGGCGGCGGACATTGGCGTACGACGCGGTGTCGACATCCAACCCGAAGGTGGAGAGCGGCGTGACCCGCGGATCGTGGAATCGATGTTCGGTGATGGCCTCGTACCCCTCGCGATTGAAGTGCTGGCTGGGCCGCGGCGGCCTGGGGGTAATGGCCGGTGCAGCCATGAGTCGCTGAGCCTGCAGTTTGCCCTGTTGCTGGATGGCTTGATCGGCAGCGCGGGATTGCCGCAGTTCGGCCTGCGCGTCGGAATAGGCCGGTGTTGTCTCGGCGGGATGCAGGGCGGGTGTGGCCACAGGTTGAGGCTGCGTAGGCGGTTCGGCCGCGCAGGCCGCGAGGCCGGTGATCACAGCCGCGCCAAGCCAGAGGTGAAAACGGGGGAAACGGGTCATGGACAGGTCCTGGTGTGTTGAGCTTGTCTACATAGACGTTGCAGTCACCCAAAGTGTCAGGACGCTTGTGGCAGGCCGGCCATCATCTGCGCGCACGCACGCCTTGTGCTTCCGCTGGCCGGCCCCACCATGAACAGGCCGGATGGGAGCCGGCCATGCCGGAAAACCCTGTCAGGACAAGGTGTTTTCGTCGATATGGAAACTTTATAAGTTCCATTAAAACGATTGTCTTGATCTATGGCGGGGCGCTTTGTAGCGTGCACTCCCGCATTTGGTACACCCACATCGTTTTAGGAGAGAGGAATGTCCCTGATCAATACCCAGGTTCAGCCGTTTAAGGCCACCGCCTTCCAGGCTGGCGAGTTCATCGAAGTCAGCGAAGAGACCTTCAAGGGTCAGTGGTCCGCCATCGTGTTCTACCCGGCCGACTTCACCTTCGTCTGCCCGACGGAGCTGGAAGACCTCGCCGACCTGTACGACGAGTTCAAGCAGATCGGCGTGGAAATCTACGGCGTGTCCTGTGACACCCACTTTGCCCACAAGGCTTGGCATGACACCTCGGAAGCCATCGGCAAGGTCAAGTACCCGCTGATCGGCGATCCCACCGGTCGTCTGGCCCGTGCGTTCCAGGTCATGATCGAGGAAGAAGGCATCGCCCTGCGCGGCACCTTCCTGATCAACCCGGAAGGCGAAATCAAGCTCTGCGAAGTCCATGACAACGGCATCGGCCGCAACGCTTCCGAGCTGCTGCGCAAGGTCAAGGCCGCCCAGTACGTGGCCTCGCATCCTGGCGAAGTCTGCCCGGCCAAGTGGAAGGAAGGCGAGAAAACGCTGACTCCGTCCCTGGACCTGGTTGGCAAGATCTAAGCAGCCTCGCTGCAGATCCGGCGGGCCGGCCTAGGTGCCGGTCCGCCATCCCCAAGAATTCCGTGATCGCTGCCGGCCCAGGCCAGGCGCGATCCAAGTAACGAAAAGGACCGACGACATGTTGGATGACAATCTACGAGCTCAACTCAAGCAGTATCTCGAGCGCCTGTCGCGGTCGGTCGAAATTACTGCCTACACCGACGACGGCGACCGCTCCAAGGAAATGCTGACCTTTCTGGGCGAGCTGAAGAGCGCCTCGAACAAAATCTCGGTGACCCAGGGCAGCGATGCCAGCAAACGCATCCCCAGCTTTGGGCTGGGCACGCCGGATGCCGACATTCATCTCGAATTCGCCGGCATTCCGCTGGGCCACGAGTTCTCGTCGTTGGTCCTGGCGCTGCTACAGGTTGGGGGCGTGGCGCCCAAGCTGACCGAGGACACGATCGAGCAGATCCGCAGCATTGATGGCACGCACAAGTTCGAGACCTTTTTCTCGCTGTCCTGCCAGAACTGCCCGGATGTCGTGCAGGCGCTGAATTTGCTGGCCGTGCTCAATCCGAACATCGAGCACGTGGCCATTGATGGTGCCTTCTTCCAGGACGAGGTCGAGTCACGCGAGGTCATGTCGGTGCCGTCGGTGTTCCTCAATGGCGAGCATTTCGCCTCGGGTCGCATGGGCATCGAGGAGATCATCGCCAAGCTGGACACCGGTGCCTCCGAGCGTGAGGCCGAGAAGCTCAAGGCCAAGGACCCCTTCGACATGCTCATCGTCGGCGGTGGCCCTGCCGGTGCAGCCGCGGCCATTTATTCGGCGCGCAAGGGCATTCGCACCGGTGTGGTGTCCGAGCGCTTCGGCGGACAGGTCCTCGACACCATGGCCATCGAGAACTTCATCTCCGTGCCCGAAACCGAAGGGCCCAAGATGGCCACGGCGATGGAACAGCACGTCATGGAGTACGACGTGGACGTGATGAAGCTCCAGACCGCGGCCAAGCTGGTTCAGGGCGACGAGTACCTCGAAGTCCATTTGGACAGCGGTGCGGCCCTCAAGGCCAAGAGCCTGGTGCTGGCCACCGGCGCTCGCTGGCGCCAGATGGGTGTGCCCGGCGAGCAGGAGTATCGCAACAAGGGCGTGGCCTACTGCCCGCACTGCGACGGCCCGCTCTACAAGGGCAAGCGTGTGGCGGTCATCGGCGGCGGCAACTCCGGTGTCGAGGCAGCCATCGATCTGGCTGGCATTGTCGAGCACGTGACCTTGCTGGAATTCGACAAGGCCATGCGCGCCGATGCCGTGCTCCAGCGCAAGCTGCTAAGCCTGCCAAACGTCAAGGTGCTGACCTCGGCGCAGACCACCGAGGTGCTGGGTGATGGCAACAAGGTTCAGGGCCTGCAGTACAAGGACCGCACCACGGGTGATGTGCACGACATCGAGCTCGAAGGCATCTTCGTTCAGATCGGCCTGCTGCCGAACAGCGAATGGCTGAAGGGCACGTTGGAGCTGAGCGATCGCGGCGAGATCGTGGTCGACGACCGCGCCCGCACGTCCATGCCCGGCGTGTTCGCCGCCGGTGATGTGACCACCACCCCTTACAAGCAAATCATCATCGCAATGGGTCAGGGCTCCACAGCCGCACTCAGCGCGTTTGACCATCTGATGCGCAGTTCTGCCCCGGACGCGCAGCAGGAAGCTGCATAGAACCACTCCCCCCCCCGGGTTCTTGCAGTACGACCCGCCCCGCCCGTGCGTCTCCTCCTCTCTGGCACGGTGCGGGGCTTTTTTGTGTTCGCGGCAGCCGGCATGCTGTCTGTGGTCCGCAGAGCGGATGCGGTGAATCGGGGGTAGACGGAGCAGGCATGTACATCGGAGAGGTCGCAAAGCGTACGGGTGCAACGGCCCGCGCCATTCGCCTGTATGAGTCGTTGGGGTTGCTGGTGGTGCCGCGTCGGGGTCGCTATCGGGTCTATGACGCCACGCATGTCGAGTTCATCCAGCTGATCAAGCATGCCCAGACGGTCGGCGTGACCCTGGCCGAGCTGCAGACGCTGCGGCGCGATGGCAACGATCTGGACTGGTCGGCCCTGGATGGGCTGCTGCAGCGCAAGCATGGACAGCTGCAACAGGACATCGCGGACAAACAGGCGCAGGCGGCACTGATTACCCGCTACCGACAGGTCATTGCCGATTGTGTCGCACGGGACCTGGCCCGCTGCGAACCGCTGGGGTAGGGCCGCGCAGCCGGCTTGACTCTGCCCCCAGGGTCAAGGTGCAGACTGGTGCAACATGCTTTTTTGTCCGACTGCCATGACCCGAACGCTGGTGCTCAACGCCAATCCCAAACCGCAGAGTCTGTGTCGCGCCATGGCCGAGCGCTATGCAGCGGCAGCCGCCGCCCGGCATGAAGTCCAGCTGCTACACCTCAGCGATCTCGATTTCGAGCCGAATCTGGCGCAGGGGTACGACAGCGATTCGTCGTTGGAGCCCGATCTGCAGGCGTTTCAGGTCCAGCTGCAGTGGATGGAGCATCTGGTGATCGTGACCCCGGTTTGGTGGGGCGGGGTACCGGCTCGCTTCAAGGGGCTGCTTGACCGAACCTTGCTGCCCGACTTCGCCTTTCGTTACGACGCGGGCAAGACCTGGCCTGAGCAGTTGCTGCGGGGCCGCAGCTCGGAACTCATCGTGACCCTGGACACCCCGGCCTGGTGGTATCGCTGGGCGCAGGGCCGGCCGATCCACACCCAGCTACAGCGGACGGTGCTCGGGTTCGTCGGCATTCGCAATCGTCGCACCCGTTACTTCGGCCCGGTCATCAAGTCCGATCTGGCCACGCGGCAGCGATGGCTGCGCACGGTGGATCAGCTGGCCGCGTGATCTCCAGGGAAGCACTGATCTATTCGCACCGCCGAGTTGCTGCCTGCAAACAGGCCAGGCAAGGCGCGAGGAGTGAAGTTTGGTCATTCCAAATGAACGACGAGCAACGCAGTCTGGCCTGTTTGCAGGCGCAATCCAGATGGAACGGGTCGGTTTTCCCGCGATCCTGCGTTGCGAAGCGCGTCCATGCGCTTCGCCCTTCGGGCCGGCCTACGGCCGTCCGAATGCGTTCCGTACGCATTCGTGTCGTTCGCTGACTTGGAATAACCAAGCGGCACTCACTCCGCCTGGGCTCGCACGAAAACCGGCTCCGTCTTGGTGGCGCGAATAGATTAGTGCTTCCCTAGCTCCACATATCCCGCATGGCAGCGGCGACATCGACCTGTGCGGTGCAGCGCGAGTTCGGCGCCGTGGCCGGATCCGCCTGGGGGTAGGTGACCGATTCGAAATGCGGCATGACGGCATCCGGGAAAAACCGAGACCGGGCACCGTAGACATGGCGGTTGCCGTACCGCGGTTGCTCCGGCACGTAGTACTTCAGCGGCGCCAGCAGGTGCAACTGGGTGCGGGCGCGGGTCATGGCGACATAAGTCAGCCGCCGCTCCTCCTCGATGGTTTCCTGCTGGCCGGTGCCGAATTCGGAGGGGAGATTGCCGTCGGCCACGTTGAGTACAAAGACGCTGTCCCATTCCTGGCCCTTGGCGCTGTGGATCGTGCTGAGGATGAGAAAATCCTCGTCCAGCAGCGGATCGCCAGCCTCGTCTCCGGTGGCCGCCGGTGGGTCCAGTGCCAGTTCGGTCAAAAAGCTGCCGCGATCGCTAAAGCGCAGGCTGATTTGTTCCAGTTGGGCGAGGTCGGCTGCGCGGACGTCGGCCGCCTCGTACCGTAATGGCAACAGGGGTTCATACCATTGTCGGGCGACCTGGATTTGCCCGTTCCAGTCGCAGCTGGGGTCGGATAATCGGCCCAGCAGTTCACCAAGTGCCCGCCAGCAATCCAGGTCAGCGGCGCGTGCCCTGGGTTTGAACCGCGCCAGCTGCGTCAGGTCGTGGTTATGTGCAGTCAGCCACTGCATAGCGGCTTCCGCCGCCTTGGGTCCCAGCCCCGGCACCAATTGGCAGCAGCGAAACGCAGCGATTTGATTCTTCGGATTATCCGCCCAGCGCAAGATCGACAGCAGATCCTTGACATGGGCCGCTTCCAGAAACTTCAGGCCCCCGAATTTCCGGTAGGGGATATTGCGACGGACCAACTCCACCTCCAGTCCATCGGCATGATGACTGGCCCGGAATAACACCGCCTGATCGCGGAGGCGCTGCCCGGCCTCGCGGTTGTCGAGCACGGTTTCCACGGTGTACAGCGCCTGGCTCTGATCGTCTTCCAGCGTGACAAAACGCGGGCGTGGCCCCTGACCACAGGCCGACACCAGGTGTTTGTCATAGCCGCGGCTGGCCTGGGCGATGATGGCGTTGGCCGCATCCAGTACCGGTTGGGTGGAGCGATAGTTCTGTTCCAGCGTCACGACGCGCGCCGGTGGGTCGAACTGCTCGGGGAAGTTGAGGATGTTCTCAACGCTGGCCGCACGGAAGCTGTAAATCGACTGGGCATCGTCACCCACGACAGTCAGGCCGGCCCCATCGGGGCGCAGGCCGCGCAGGATGTCTGCCTGGACAACATTGGTGTCCTGGTACTCGTCGACCAGCACATGGTCAAAACGCTGGCTCATATCGGCGGCCAGCTCCGGGACCTGCATTGCATGGCACCAGTACAGCAGCAAATCGTCGTAATCCAGCGAGGCCGTGCGCTGCTTGTGGGCCACATAGGCTGCAAACAGCGACTTCAGCGTATCCGCCCACTCGGCACACCACGGATAGTGGCGAGACAGCACGTCGGCCAGCGGCAGGCGGGTGTTGACTGTGCGGCTGTAAATGCCCAGGCAGGTGTCCTTCCGCGGAAATCGGCGTTGGCCGGTCGGCAGGTCCAGCGCCCGGCGGCAAAGGTCCATCAGGTCGGCCGCATCGCCCCGGTCGAGAATCGAGAACTGCGCATCCAGGCCCAGATTGGCGTGGTATTCGCGCAGCAGGCGATTGCCGATCCCGTGGAAGGTGCCGGACCAGGGCAGGCGCAGTTGGGGGGCGGTCTCACCGCGTTCGCGCAGCGTGGCCGTGATGATGGACTGCGCACGGCGGGTCATCTCCTCTGCTGCACGGCGGCTGAACGTCAGTAGCAGCAGGCGGGCCGGGTCGACGCCGTTGAGTACCAGGTGGGCGGCTCGATGCGACAGGGTCTGGGTCTTACCCGTGCCGGCACCGGCGATGATGAGCAGTGGGCCGGCGCGGACGCCGCCTTCCGCCAGTGTTTCACCGTGGGCGGCGGCGGCTTGCTGCGCCGGATTCAGTGGCGAAGGCGGTGTGGCAGTCGGCGAATCGGCCGTGAGGCTGGCTTGCATGGGGGCTGGACCACCAAAGGGCGAGTGACGATCAGTACTGATGATAAAACCAGATAGCCCCCCGCAGGGGCAAGTCGCTCAGACAGGCGGCCCTCGTTAGCGTTTGCGTGCTTGCTTGCGCCGGCGCTGGCGATCTTCCTCGTCACGTGAGTGCCATTCGCGTTCGGAGGCCATGAGGTCGTAGAACAGGCTGGTCCGCAGCAGATCGCTGAGCTGGTGGTGCATCTGGTCGATGCCTTGGGTCTGGTCTTCGTCGCGGGTTGAGGGTTTCCGTGGGTCGGTCATGGCCTTCGAGTCCACGCGGCTGGCGCGCTTGAAACACGCGGTAAGCGTAGGTTGTCGCGCGGCCAATTCCGAACGGTGAATCACCCAGCTGGGGGATGTTCAGGCCTTGCAATGACGGCAAAAATCGGGCGATGTCCGGTTTTCGGTCGGCATGCCGTCTTGGGAGGGGCGCAGGCCGGAAACATGCCGGGCTGCGCCGTCCTACTCACCCCAGGAGCAATGGATATGCAACACGCCTATATGTATCGCGATGGCGATAATCGAGTGGTGGTGGTCGAACGTACGCCGGCTGCTTTTGATCGCATCGACCAGGCCCGCCGGCTAACGCCCATGTTCAACGGTCAACCGGTGCCGAGGCTGATTGTCGATGCCTTTCTTCGTCAGTTCGGCGGTTTGCACGTCACCGGGTTCGGGGCCGAGCTGGTGGCGGCCGAGATGCGCGACGAGCGGGCCGAGGTGTCTGTTGGAATCTGAACGGAATGCATCCGTGCTGAATCGCTAAACGGTCAGGCCATCGCTGCGGGTCGGGTATAGTGGTCGGCGATCTCTTGCTTTCCGAGCACATCCGCCGGGAGCATGCACAGAGCTTAGACCCACCATGCCAGAGTCGAAGAAGCCGGCGAAGACCGGAGCTGACACCAAGGTCCCCGTTGTGGCCATCGGGGCCTCTGCAGGTGGTTTGGAGCCGATCACCCAGATTGTGGCCGGGCTGGATGCCTCGTTTCCGGCAGCGGTGGTTGTGGCCCTGCATCTGTCGCCCCACCACGAGTCCAGACTGGCCAACATTCTGGAGCACGACGTGCAACTCCAGGTCGACACCGTCCGCAATGGCGATGTCCTGCAGCCGGGCTGGGTGTATGTGGTGCCGCCGAATCGGAACGTGGAGATTGTCGACGGCGCGTTCGTGACCTCACCCGCGGCCAAGGGGCCATACCCCAAACCCTCCGTGGACCTGCTGTTCCGTTCGCTGGCGGCGTCCCACGCCGAGTACGCCATTGGCGTGGTGCTATCCGGCACAGGTTCGGATGGCGCGGCTGGAGTCCGTGCACTGAAGCTGGCCGGCGGCGTGACGATTGTGCAGGACCCGGAAACAGCGACTTACGATGGTATGCCGCTCGCCGCCGTCGGCACCGATTGCGTGGACTTGGTCGCCGATGCCGCCAAACTCGCCGAGGTGATCACGTCGGTGGTGAGCTCGCCGATCGAACCGCAGCTTCCAGCCGGCTCGCAGCGGGAGCGCCAACTCAGGCAGATCATCGACTGCTTGAAGGCGGTTCGGGGTGTGGATTTCAGTTACACCAAGCCCAGTACGCTTTATCGGCGTATTGCGCGGCGCTGCTCGCTGAACGCGGATCAGGATCTGGCGCCCTACATCGAGCGTTTGCAACAGGACCCGGACGAGGCGCGTGCGCTGGCCAATAGCATCCTGATCTCGGTCACGGCGTTTTTTCGTGACAAGGAGGTCTGGCTGGCCGTTCGGGAGGAGCTGAAGAAACAGCTGGCTGCACATCCGACAGGCCAGCCGTTCAGGGCCTGGGTGCCGGCCTGCGCGACGGGTGAGGAAGCCTACACCCTGGCCATGATCCTGCTGGACCTGACGCAGAGCATGGACAGCCCGCCCAGCATCACGATCTTCGCGACCGACCTGGCAGAACATGCCGTCGAGATTGCGCGTACCGGTATCTACACCAGTGATTCCCTCGCCAACTTGCCGGCCGGCTATCGGGATCGGTTTCTCGCCCAGTCCGGCGATGGCTACCGGGTGCGCAGTCGGGTCAGGCAGATCACGGTCTTCTCCGTACATAATCTGATCAGCGATCCACCGTTTTCCAAGTTGGATTTTGTCAGCTGTCGCAACTTCTTGATTTACCTCAAGAACGATTACCAGCGCGCCATTCTTGAACTGATGCACTACGCGCTTAAGCCCCGCGGGATGCTCGTGCTCGGCTCCACGGAGTCGACTTCGACGGCCGAAGGTCGATTTGTTGCGATATCCGAGACACACCGCATATATCGCAGAGACCAGACGGTCGAACGCTTCCCGTCACGCTTCAAGTCGCAGATTGATGCGCCGTTTCGAGCGGCTCAGACACCCGCCCGGCGTGCCGGCATGGCCTTGGCACCCGAGTCGCTGCAGACCGCTGCCCAGATCGCACTGGCCAATTACGCCACCCCGAGATGGGTGGTTGTCGATGAGCACGACATCGTCAAGTTCATCTCTGCAGAGGCGCGGGCGTTGATTCGCGCGCCGACCGGCCCGGCGATCATGCGGATTCACGACGTGCTGGCCAATGGCCTGGACCTGGAGCTGCGCGGTGTGCTTTATCGGGCGCGCCGCGAACGCAAGCCGGTCACCGGCTCCCGCGTCAATTGCCAGCTGGCTGATGGGTGGCGCAGCGTGACGCCCCACGCCATTCCGTTGGACGGCGAGTTCGAGCGCTCGCTGTTGCTGATGTTCGAGCTCCGCGAGATGCGCAGCGCCGAAGCCGAGCGGCGCGTCCAGGAGTCATTGCCCGATTCGATGGACAGCGATTACGTGCGCGCGCTGGAGAGCCGCGTGGAGATTCTGCGCCAGGACATGCAGTCCATGGCCGAGGAGCTGGAAACCTCCAACGAAGAACTCCAATCGCAAAGCGAGGAGCTGCAGTCCTCCAATGAGGAATTGCAGTCGATGAATGAGCAGTTGCTGACCTCCAATGAGGAGTTGCAGTCGTCCAACGAAGAGCTGATCACCGTTAACGAAGAGTTGCGCCAGCGCGGTGGGGAGATGGACGTGCTCACGGCCAGCTGGGATGCCGTCGGCAGCTACGTGGACGATGTCATTATCGTGGTGGATGCGGCGGCGCGTGTCCGGCTGCTCATGGGGCCGGAGGAGCGGCTTTATGCTGAAGGGGCGGTGCGGCAATCCTCGGATCGATTCTGGTCGCTACCGTGGCGATCGGGATTCATGCCAATGCTCAGTGCTGTTCGTAAGCGCCTGGAACGCGAAGAGGACGGGCCGTTGCACCTGCGTCTTGAGGATGAGCAGGCTGAGTGCGATCTGCGTGCAATCGACTGGAGCAGTCCGGACATACGCGCAGTCGTGTTGCGTATTCGTTGGGCCAGGGCATCGATTAGCGACCCTGGCTGAACACGGGCCAGGTGGCGACGATCTCGCCCTGGTCGTACACCGCCAGATCACCAAACTGCAGCAGCACGGCTTCGCTTTGATGCGGTCGCAGGAACAGGTGATCGCCCACCTCAAGTTCGACGGCGTCCGAACCGTTGAGCATGTCCTGGTTGGTCGAGTGCCCCCAGATGGCGTTGCGTTGCAGGCCGGGCGGCGACACGGTGTCAGCCAGCCAGTGGCCGCCATAGATGAAAAAGGTCTGGGCGGTGTTGGGGTCCCAGGCCTCGAAAAGGCCGGAGAGTGACTCCAGGCTGGGCAACCGGGTGCCTTCCAGACGTTTGAGCACCGGCGTGGCAATAAAGGCGGCCGGTACGTGGTCGTCTAGCGTGGCGGTGTCGAAGTCCGAGGGCTTCAGGAGCCCCGACCCCATGGCGAGCTCGTTGCAGGGGGCGGTGCTGTCGTACAGCTGGTAGGTGCTGCTGCCTCCTGCGTTGAGCGTGAGTGCTGCGGGGTCGAACCGCTCGCCGAGGACCTGCCGGGCCACGTCGACGCAGTCCGCGTAGAACGCCATGGCCTGTTCTAGCGCAGCCGCGGGCCCGCCTAGCAGGTCAGGGATCTTGGAGGCATGCGCCTCGTAGCCCATGAAACCGGCAAATTGCAGGGCTGGATTCTGTTGGATGGCGTGGAGGGCTTCGGCCACTGCCCGTGTGCTGCGAAAGCCCCCCCGGTGCAGGCCGACATCGAGTTCGAGATTCAGGCGCAAGGGCCCGGCTGCCTGATGGCCCAGGCCAGTGACCAGCTCGGCGTAGTCTTGGATGCGCTGCTGCGTATCCACCAGCCATTCGATCTGGTTATCGGGCTGAAACGCGCCCGGTTGCCACTGCTCGAAATACCGGTGTGCAGCGCCCACCGGCATGGGCTTGCCAAGCAGCAAGTGGCTGTCGGGCAGTGCGCGCGATAGCGTGTGGAGATGGGGCTGGTGAAAGACCATCAGCCGGTGCGTGCCGGTGGCCTGGCGAATGTATCGGATCAGATCGACGCTGGGCAGCGACTTGGCCACGATCCGGTAGGCCAGCTCGGGCGGCAGATGGGTCTGCAGCCGCGCGATATTGGCATCCAGCCGCGCCCGGTCGATGACCAGCGTGGGGTGCATCAGCCCGGCACGTTTCAGGGCGTTCTGGATATCTGCAAAGTAGGCATCGTGACCACCCTGGCCGCGGTCCCGCGGTTTGCTGGTCGCCGCGAGCGCGATGGGTGCTGCCAAGCCCCCGGCAATCAGGGCCCGACGACGCCAGTTGATGGTGGAGTCAGCCATGGCCGAGCAAGGTCCTGAGGTAGGGGTTGAGTAGACGGCCCTGCGGATCGAGCCGGGATTGCAGAGCGACGAAATCGTTGAAGCGTGGGTAACGGTCGGCCAGCGTTTGCGGCGTCAGGCTGTGCATCTTGCCCCAGTGCGGGCGTCCGCCCATGGGTTGGTAAAGCGGTTCCACGTCACGAAACAGCGGCAGCGGATCCTCTTCGTAGTAGCGGTGTACGGCAATCGATCCCGAGGTGTCATGTCCCTGAAACGGACTGAGCCAGGCGTCATCGCCTCGTACGACGCGAATTTCCATCGGGAAGAACACACCGGGGTGGCGCTGCTCCAGTCGCTGCCGAACCTCGCGCAGGGTGGGGAGCAAGGTCTCTCGCGGCAGGTGGTATTCCATTTCATTGAAACGGACCGCACGGCTGGACGGGAAGATTCGGTGCCAGACATCCACGGCGACTTCCGGTTGGTAATCCTGCAGCGCCATGTTGATCAGCCAGCGCCGGGCGGCGGGAAACCAGGCGAGCAGATCCCGCAGCCGCTTGAGATCCATGACCGCGTCGTTGTCCTGCTCCGGGCCGCGAGGCTGCAGCGGCTCGTCGGTCGGGTCGATGGTGATGCCCACGGCGTGATCGCAATGCGGAATGCAGTACATCTCAAAGCTGTGGTGTGCGGCCGCCAGGCTGTCGAATCGCTCGACCAGCTCATCGAAAGGCTCGACCCAGACCCGGCGCTTCATCCGTGTGGTCGGCACATTTTGCAGCGTGACCTGGGTGATCACCCCCAGCGCGCCCAGCGACACCTGAGCGGCGGCGAACAATTCGGGCCGGAGGCTGGGAGAACAGTCCAGAGCCTCGCCCGTCGGCGTGACCAGGCGCAGGGCAATCGCCGCAGTGTGCAGCGCGCCCAGCTGCGCGCCGGTGCCATGCGTGGCGGTGGCCATCGAGCCGGCCAGCGTTTGCGCGTCGATGTCGGGCATGTTGATCAGCGCCTGACCTGCCGCGTGTAGTGGCTCGCCCAGGCTGCCCAGGCGCGAGCCGCCGCCCACGGTCGCCGTGAGCGCCTGAGGGTCGTGCTGCAACAGGCCGCTGAAGTGGCGGAGCGAGATGAGGGTGTCGTCCGTTGGCACCAGCGGCGTGAACGAATGGCCGGAGCCGACCGGCCGAATGGTGCCGCGACTGTCGGCCAGCAGCCGGGCGAGTTCATCTTCGCTGGCCGGTGCCAAGCGTCGCTCCGGTAGGCTGGACTGGTAGCCCGACCAGTTTTGCCAGGGCAGGCGGCGCTGGCCGTCAGCTCCGACGACGGCTGCAGGTGGCTGCGGCATGTTCGCTGCGCCGTAGTCGTCGCAGCCGGCCAGTGGCATCGTCAGTACAAGCCCGGCTGATCCCGTGAGCAAATCGCGGCGCTTCATGAGTCGGCAGGCTGAGGCGGTGTGGCCATGAAGCTGATCAGGTCCCGCAGGTCGGATTCACTGCAATCCGAGCACAGCCCCATGGGTGGCATGCCCTTGTAACCGCTGATGGTGTTCTCCAGCAGGCGGTCCATGCCCTTGTTCATGCGGACGCCCCACGCGCGGGCGCTGCCTGTCATCGGCGCCCGGCTCGCGGGCACGGTATGGCAGGCCTTGCAGCTCGCCGTATACAGCGCGGCCAAATCCGGGTCGGCGGGTGTGAGCGCGCGGGATTGTGCCGGGGTCAGGCTGGAGCTTCCGGCCCCGCAGCCGGCAAGACAAAGGGCCGCCAGGGCCGGGGCGATGAACTGGTTCAAGTTGTGCATTCCCTTGCGCGATACCTGCTGCGAGTGAAGCCGTAATCGTGCCAGGGGGGAAGCGATGGGTCTGGGAAATGCGGGACTAGGCCATTTTTACGACGGGGCGTCTCGCCTGGCCTGACCTATGTTGTGAGCTGCGGAGGTTGTAGACACCGATGACACGAGCCAGGGAAGAGCTCGGCGCGGTGCGGAAATCAACCGGAACAAGGGATGAAACACCTCTGCCTGGGCGTGGCCCTGCTGGCCATGTCGACTACATTGCGCGCACAGGACAGCCGCGATGCGCAGTCGCCTGCTGAACCGACCGCAGCGGATGCGTCGCTGGAGTTGATTCCAGTCCAGCCTCTGCCGCCGCCTGACGACGAGGCGCCGCGGCAGCTGGAAGAAATGGTCGTGACCGCGCAGAAAACCGAGCAAACCCTGCAGGAGGTGCCGGTTTCGGTCACCGCCATCGACGGCGGGTTCATCCAGTCCACGGGTTCGGCGGACCTGGCTGACGTATCGCTCTACGTGCCCAATGTGCGTGTCGATGCCGATGATCTCGGGTCGCCGCAGGTGTTCATCCGCGGCTTTGGCACCAATGCCTTTAACCCCAGCTTCGAAAGCTCGGTGGGTTTTGTGCAGGACGAGATCGTGTTCGGCCGCCCCGGGTATTTCACGGAGGCCATGTTTGATGTCGACAGCGTTGAGGTGCTGCGTGGTCCGCAGGGCACGCTGTTCGGTAAGAACACGGTGGCCGGTGTCTTCAATGTGATGACCAAGGATGCGGTATCCGGCGCGGGTGCCGATGGGCGGATCTTCTACGGCGAACATGGCGAGCACCGGGTCGAGGCAGGGCTGGGGGGCATGGCCAACGAGTGGCTGGGTGGGCGCCTGGCCGTGCTCGACCGGGCTCAGGACGGCGAGCTGTTCAATGCCTTTCTGCGGCGGTACGAAGAGCGGCTGGAGCAGCAGGCGGCCCGGCTCAAGATCAATCTCGTACCGAGCTACACGGTCGATAGCGAGCTCACCGCCGTCATCTCCGATACCGAAGCGGCTTTCTGGCCCTTCCAGCTGTTCGGGCTGGATGCAGATACGCGGGCGTATCTGCAGGACTTCGATCCCGATATCGAGGATGACCCCAAGAACTTCATCAACTCCGCCGAGACACCTGGGTGGATCGAAAAGGGCTCACGCACGCTGAGCTGGCGGACCAGTTGGGCGCCGGGGCCGATGGGCGATCTGGAGGACCTGGAGACCACGCTGGTGCTGGGCGGATCGCGGTTCTACATCGACCAGCTCAACGAGCTGGATATCTCGCCGGCCAACATCAGCCGGCTCGATAACCACGAAGACCATGATCAGCTGTCCGCCGAGTTGCGCTTAACCGGCCGCGGGGCAGCCCCGTTCGGCTGGGGGGAGCGGGTGGAGTTTGTCGCCGGCGCTTTCTGGTTCGATTCTAGTTACACCCTGCTGGCCCGCGTGTTGGCCGGTGAGGATCTCAGCACCTACGCCTTTACGGATGATGCCTTTCAGCTGATCACCGGCGACGGGTCGAGCAGCAGTCCCTTGGTGTTGCTGCAGGGGCTTGGGCCGGCGCTGGTCCCCCTGCTGGAGAACGACTACTACCAGTTCGACTACAACCAGGACATCCGCTCGGCCGCACTGTTTGGTCAGATGACCTGGTACCTCTCCGATCGCTGGGCCCTCACGCCGGGACTGCGGTACAACCGTGAGGACAAGCGCGTGGACACCGCCGGCACGGCCTTTTGTGAGCGCACACCGGCTGCGGTCGTGCCCTGCATTATGGGTTTGCTGCTCGAGGCCAACGACTACGATCGCGACAACCTACGACGCAGTGAATCGGATCTCTCCCCGAAGCTGGCGCTCCAGTACTTCAGCGATCATTCGGTGAACTACTACGCCTCCTGGGCCCAGGGGTTTAAGAGTGGGGGATTCAATGCATTGTCCTTCAACGGTGAGGATCTGGAGTACGCGGCCGAGGAGGCGGAAACCGTCGAGCTGGGTTTCAAGGGGCGGTTCTTCCAGCGCACGCTGTCGCTGAACATCACGCTCTACCAGACGCGGTTCGACAATCTGCAGGTGCTGGCTTTCAACGGGACGTTCTTTGATGTCAGTAATGCTGCCACGGCCTACTCGCGGGGCCTGGAGGCCGACTTCGTTTGGCTGACGCCTTGGGCGCCGCTGCAAATCGCCGGCGCATACGGCTGGCTGGACGCCCGGTATGAGGCATACCGCGACGCACCCGCGCCCATCCAGCAAGGTATCGATGCGGAACAGGACCTGACCGACCAGCGCATCGCCTTCGCGCCACGAGCCACCGCGACGCTGACGCCGACGCTGAGCTTCCCATTGGGGGGCTTGGTGCTAACCGCCGCCGTGGACCTGCTGTATCAGGGCGACCAGTTTGTCGATACCGACCTGGACCCGAATACCTACGTGCCCGCGACCACGCGCTATGCGGGTCGATTCACCCTGGGTTCGCAGAGCGAGCGCTGGTCGCTCACATTGGGCGGAACCAACCTGACCGATGAGCGCGTGCTGAATCAGGTGACCGACACGCCGTTCTTTCCCGGGACGTATCAGGCCCAGCTGGCCAGCGGTCGTCAGTTGTTCGGGGCCTTGAACCTGCAGTTCTAGCTCGGCGTCATGGTCGATGCGGGCTCAAAGCGCCGCCGTCTGGGCGACGGCCGGTCGTTGGGCTACTTCGGCCCACCAGCGCGCGAGTGCGGGGTGGCTCGCCGTCCACTCGATGTCCGGCAGGCGAAACGCGAGATAACCCAGCGCGGCCGCACAGGCCACCCCATCGAGGCGGGCGGCGAGCAGCGGCACCGACCGATGCTCCTTGTCCATCGTGGCCAGTGCCCGCTCGATTTTCTCCTGCCAGCGCGCCAGCCACCGTGCAGACTGTTCCCCGGCCGGTCGGCGTCGTTCGAACACGATACTCACCGCAGCGTCCATGAGGCCGTCGGCCAGTGCTTCGCGCCGCTGTACGATCCAGCGTAACTCGCCAGCATCCGGTATGAGCTGTGGGGTGGGTGCCAGGCTGTCCAGAAACGCGCAGATCACCCGGCTGTCATAAAGCGGCTGCCCATCGCCGGTGATCAGGGCTGGAATCTTGGCCAGCGGATTGATCGCCAGCAGGGTTGCCGGATCCTCCAGCGGATTGGTGTGCACGACCTTCAGCACGTCGCTCAGCCCCTTTTCGATGGCAAACATGCGCACTTTGCGCGCAAAGGGTGAGGTCGGGGTACAAAGCAATTGCATGGTCGGTCTCCGGCCGGGTCAGGGTAGTGGCAGTGCCTCGCCGGCACGCCAGCGCTCCAGGCGTCGGCGTTGTGGAGTCGGATCCTTGATCAGGGTCAGATCGCCGCCGCGGGGGAAGCAGCGGTCGTAGAGTCGGGACAGCCAGAATCGCAGTGCGCTGGCGCGCAGCTCGGCGCTCCACACCACACGCTCGGCGTCGGTGAAGGGGCGCACGGCGGCGTAGGCCGCCAACAGTTGCGTCCAATGATCGGCGCGCGGGGCCCAGTGTTCGTCCACGCACCAGTCGTTGACCGCCACGGCCAGGTCATAAATGAACCGGTCGTTGCAGGCGTAGTACCAGTCGATCAGTCCCGATAGCTGCTCTCCGGCAAACAGCGCGTTGTCGCGAAACAGGTCGGCATGAATGACCCCGCTGGGCAGGTGACTGCGGTCGACGCCTGCCTGAAACGCCAGTTCGTCATCCAGCAGTTCGCATTCATCGGTTTCCAGCTGCGGGCGCAGGGCCTCGGCGGTGGCCTGCCACCAGTCGCTGCTGCGATCGGGGGGGCGGTGCCCGTCAAAGCCCTGCCCATCGGTGTGCAGGCGCGCCAGCGCCTCGCCGACCGCGGCGCATTGCCGGGCCGAGGCGTCGGCCACCCCGATGCCGGGGATACGGTCGACCAGTGCAGCCGGCTTGCCCAGCAGGGGTTGGCTCAGGGCGCCATCCCGGGCGCGGCGCGGGGCGGGCGTGGGCACGCCCCGCTGATGCAGGTGATCCATCAGCCCAAGAAAATACGGCAGCTGGTCGTAGTTCAGCCGCTCGAACAGCGTCAGCACGAACTGCCCATCGCTGGTGTCGACAAAGTAGTTGGTGTTCTCAACCCCTTCGCTAATGCCATGAAAGTTGACCAGCGAACCAACGTGGTAACGGGCCAGGAACGGCTCTAGAGAGCGGCGGGTGACCGGGGTGAAAACGGACATGTCGAGTTTCTCGAGGCGGGTAGCGCAGGGGACGGGACAAGGCTCGCATGCGGGGTCGGGGTGCGCAATCAGCCAGGGCCGTGCGCAGCGATCACGGAGTGGCCGAGTCCGGTGCGAGCCGTTTCAGAAACACGCCCATGCTGCGCTCGGCCTGTCGGTCGCCTTGCTCGCGGGCCACGGCCAGGCCGCGAGTCAGCGTGTCCCGCGCCGCGTCCGGGCGGTTGGCTTTGATCTGGCTGCGACCCAGCAGTGCCCAGGCGGCCGAATAGTTCGGATCGAGCACCACGGCCTGCTGCAGGTGTTCGATGGCGGCCTCAAGCTCGCCGGACTTGGCCAGCAGGTCACCGAGCGTGAAGCGCAGCAGGGCCGAGTCTTGTCCGGCGGCCAGCGCGGCCTCGAGTCGGTCGCGCAGGGTCATCGCCGCCAGAACGCCGGGGTGAAAATGGCCAGCAGGGTGAAGATCTCCAGCCGGCCGAAGAACATGGCCAGCACCAGAATCCATTTCTCGGGGTCTCCCAGCGACGCCATATTTGACGCCACCTCGCCCAGGCCCGGGCCCAGGTTGTTGAGGCAGGCCGCCACGGCCGACCAAGCGGTCACCTCATCCAGGCCGAAACCCATGAGTGCCAGCAGCATGGCGACGAAGATCAGCACATAGGCGGCAAAAAACCCCCAGACCGCGTTGATGACCCGGTCGGGCACGCGTTTGGCACCGACCTTAATCGGCAGCTCGGCGCTGGGGTGCAGCAGCTGCATGATCTCGCGGCGGCCCTGACGCACGATGAGCGAGAAGCGGATCACCTTCATGCCGCCGGTGGTGCCACCGGCACAGCCCCCGACGAAGGAGCCGAGCAGCAGCAACATGGGCAGAAAGCTTGGCCATAGCGTGTATTCAGCCGTGGTGAAGCCGGTGGTGGTTCCGATGGACACCACCTGGAACAGCGAGGCCATGAACGACTCGGGCAGCCGGGCGTAGGTCCCTTCCAGATACAGGTAGGCGGTCCCGACCAGCGTGACCGTCAGCATGGCCAGGAAAAAGATGCGGGTCTCGGTGTCCTTGACGTAACCCTTGACCGAGGCCGAGCGCCAGGCGAGGTAGTGCAGGCCGAAATTCAGTGAGCCGAGAATCATGAACACCACGGCAATCGATTCGATCAGCGCGCTGTTGTAATAGCCGATGCTCTGGTCATGTGTGGAGAAGCCGCCGGTCGCGACGGTCGACATGCTGTGGGAAATGGCGTCGAACCAGGTCATGCCGGCCAGCCAGAACGCCACGGCACAGACCACCGTCAGGCCCAGATAGATCAGCCACAGCGTCTTGGCGGTTTCGGTGATCCGCGGCGTAAGCTTGGCGTCCTTCATCGGCCCCGGCGTCTCGGCGCGGTACAGCTGCATGCCACCGACACCCAGCAGCGGCAGAATGGCCACGGCCAGCACGATGATCCCCATGCCGCCGAGAAAGTGCAGTTGCTGGCGATACCAGAGCACCGAGTGCGGGAGCGAATCGATACCGACCAGAATCGTCGCGCCGGTCGTGGTGAGCCCCGACACCGACTCGAACACGGCGTCGGTGACCGATAGAAACGGGCGCTCGAACAGATACAAAGGGATGGCGCCGAACAAGGACAGCACCACCCAGAACAGCACCACGACCAGCATGCCGTCGCGGATTTTCAGCTCCCGGCGTCGGTCGCGGGCCGGGTACCACACGGCGGCACCCGTGATCAGCGTGATGAAAAACGCCGCCACAAAGGCCGCGACGCCGCCGTCGCCGAAATAAAGCCCGACGGCGGCCGGCGGCAGCATGCTGATGGAGAACATCATCAGCAGCTGGCCGACGATACGCTGAACCGGACTGAAGTCGTTCAGCATGGCGCTAGCGTGCAGCCGTCGTCGAGCCGGCGGACGAGGCCGGGCAGCAGGCGCCGTGCGGACATGGCATTGCGGTCAATCGGTCCTCCCCAGGCCGCAGGCGATGGTCTTGCCACCGGTTGCCGGCCTCCCTAAATAAAGGTCACCCCAACCTGGAACAGGCGCTCCACCTTGGGCGTCAGCGCCTTGTCCACAATGAACATGATGACGTGGTCTTCCGGTTCGATCACGGTGTCATGGTGTGCCATGAGGACCTGATCGCCCCGCACAATGGCACCGATGGTCGTGCCCTTGGGCAAGGCGATTTCCTCCACCGTGCGCCCCACGACCTTGGATGACTTGGGATCGCCATGGGCCACAGCCTCGATCGCTTCCGCCGCCCCGCGTCGCAGGTTGTGCACGCGAACGACATCCCCGCGCCGAACATGCGCCAATAGCGCCGAAACAGTCGACTGCTGCGGCGAAATGGCGATATCGACCGCACCGCCTTCGACCAGGTCCACATAGGCCAGGCGGTTGATCAGGGCCATGGCCTTGCGTGCCCCCAGCTGCTTGGCCAGCATCGCTGACAGGATGTTCGCCTCGTCATCGTTCGTAACCGCGCAGAACACGTCGGCCGATTCGATGTGTTCTTCCAACAACAGGTTCTCGCTGGCGGCATCGCCCACCAGCACCACCGTGTGATTGAGTTGCTCGGCGAGATGACGCGCGCGCTCCCGCGAGCGTTCGATCAGCTTGACCTGGCAATGACCTTCCAGCGCCCGCGCCAGGCGCAGGCCGATGTTGCCCCCGCCGGCCAGGATGACGCGCTTGACCTCCTTGTCGGTTTTGCGCAGCTCCGAGATCACCTTGGAGATATCGCGCTGGTCAGCGACAAAGAAGACCTCGTCTTCGGCCTCGATGACGGTATCGCCCTCGGGGATGATCGGCTTGCCACGCCGGTAAATCGCAGCAACCCGGGTTTCGACGCCAGGAATATGCTGGGCCAATTCCCGCAGCTCCTGACCGACCAGCGGGCCGCCGTAGTACGCCCGCACACCCACGAGGCGGACGCGGCCGTCGGCAAAGTCCACCACCTGCAAAGCGCCGGGATACTTGATCAGGCGCCGGATGTAATCCGTAACCAGCTGCTCCGGGCTGATGTGCATGTCCACCGGCAGCGCTTCCTGATTGAACAGGTTCTTCTCGTTTAGGTATTCCGCGGCCCGGACGCGCGCGATCTTGGTGGGCGTGTGGAACAGCGTGTAGGCGATCTGACAGGCGATCATGTTGATCTCGTCAGAGTCGGTGACCGCGATGATCATGTCGGCGTCGTCGGCGCCGGCCTGTCGCAGAATATTGGGGTAGGACGCCGAGCCGTGGACGGTGCGGATATCCAGGCGGTCGGCCAGGTCTTGTAGCAAACCGGCATCGGTGTCGATGACGGTGACATCGTTGGCTTCGTCGGCGAGGTTTTCGGCCAGCGTGGAGCCCACCTGACCGGCACCCAGAATGATGATCTTCACGCCGTCATTCCGGGTGCGGGACGCATGTGGGCGCGGACCGCCTTCTTGCGGAACACCGACATCACATGCTGCATGCGCGAGCTACGAGTCTCATTGGCTGCGCACCTTACGACTGGCCTGACTGACTGACAAGTCAATCCGATTTCTCGATGACGCTGTAATAGAAACCATCGAAATCACCGCCGGGTTGGATGCGCTGGCCCGGACCAACGGTTTCGCCCCAGTTCGGCAGTTGGCGAGGACGGGCATCCGGCGTGTCCGCCAGCCAGGATTCGACCTGCAGGGCATTTTCCGCCGACAGCACCGAGCAGGTGGCGTAGACCAGTCGTCCGCCCGGTCGCAGCAGCGGCCACAGCCGGTCCAGCAGCTTGCGCTGCAGCGCCACCAGTCGGTCGATGTCGGCCGGTCGTCGCAGCCAGGGAATATCGGGATGGCGCCGGATGACGCCGGTGCCGGAACAGGGGGCATCGATGAGGATGGCGTCAAAGGCTTGGCCGTCCCACCAGTCCTTGGGGGTCGTGGCATCTTCCGCCAGGGTCGTCGCCTGCAGGCCCAACCGGACGAGCGTGTCCCCCACGCGCTCCAGGCGTTCGGCCACGCAATCAATGGCCGTGACCTGGGCGGCTGCCCGCTCCAGCAGATGCGCGGTCTTGCCGCCGGGGGCCGCACAGGCATCGAGGATGCGTTCACCATCGCGGGGTGCGATCAGGTCGGCAGCGCGCTGGGCCGATGCATCCTGCACCGACAGCCAGCCGTCCTCGAAGCCGGGCAGCCCGGCAAGATCGACCGGCTGCGCCAGCACCAACGCATCGGGCATGCCCTGGATCGGGCGGACCGTATGGCCGGCGCTTTCGAGGGCTTTGATGGCTGCGTCCAGCGTCATGCGGCCACGGTGTATGCGCAGCGTCATCGGGCCAGGGACTCGAGACTGCGCCATCACCGCGTCGGCTTGGGTCCCCCAATCCTGGCGGATCCGGTCGGCCAGCCAGGGCGGGAGCCAGACCCGGGGCAGGGTGGCGTCCAGCGCCTTACGTTCACGCAGATAGCGCCGCAGGATGGCGTTGACCAAGCCCCTGGATTTTGGCTGACCGAGGGCCCGTGTGGCATTGACCGTGGCCGATACGGCGGCGTGTTCGGGCGTATCCAGGCTGCGAAGCTGCGCCAGCCCGACGGCGAGCAGGGCGCGTACCGGCGGGGCGGGGGGGCGCTGCGTCATGCGGGTGATCAGGGCATCCAATGCGCGCCAGTCGCGCAGCACGGCACTGGCCAGCACTCGGACAAAGCCTCGATCCCGCGGATCCTGCAAGGTCGCCATGCTGGACAGGGCATCGTCCAGCGCGCGGCCCGCGAAGACGGCGGCGACGACGCGGGCCGCCTCGGCCCGAGCGTCAGGCTTCAAGAGAGGAGAACCGTTTGCCGGCCAGCGCGCGACCGCGGGCCGCCTCGCCGGCAGCCATGCGTCGTTTGCCGGGAAATTGCAGCTCGGTGATGGTCAGGGCGCCATTTCCACAGGCCACGATCAGCCCTTCATCGGTGGCTGCGATGATCTCGCCGGGCGCTCCATGATGCAGCTTGGCCGGCCCGAGTCGGGCGCTCCAGATGCGGGTGACCTCGCCGTCCAGTGGAGAATGCGCAACCGGCCAGGGGTTGAAGGCGCGGATGGCCCGGTGGATGGTCGCCGCTTCCTGCGTCCAGTCGATCCGGGCCTCCTGCTTGTCCAGCTTGGGTGCGTAGGTGCTGCCCTCCGCAGGTTGTGGCTCGGCACGCAGGGAACCATCCGCCAGGCCGGTCAGGCAGTCCGGCAGCGCTTCCGCGCCCAGTTTCGCCAGCGCATCGTGCACCGTCTGGGCGGTCTCGTCGCCGTGCAGCGATAACGTGGCGGTGGTCAAGACGGGGCCGGTGTCCAGGCCGGTATCCATGCGCATCAGGCTGACGCCGGTTTGCGAGTCACCGGCCAGAATGGCGCGCTGGATGGGGGCGGCGCCGCGCCAGCGCGGCAGCAGCGAGGCATGGATGTTGATGCAACCCATCCGCGGGATATCCAGCACGGCAGGCGGCAGAATCAGCCCGTAGGCCACGACGACCATCACATCGGCATCGAGGCTGCGCAGCGAGGACTGGGTTTCATCGTCGCGTAGCGAGGCGGGCTGACGCAGCGGTAAGCCGAGCGACTCCGCCGCCTTTTTGACCGGGCTGGGCGCGGTCTTGCGGCCACGGCCTGCGGGTCGGTCCGGCTGGGTGTAGACGCGGCAAACGTCGTGGCCGGCCTGAACCAGTGCATGCAGGGGCGGCACCGCGAAATCGGGTGTTCCCGCGTAGACGACTTTCATGGCGGACCTGGGTTGATGAGGACTCAGTCGCTGCCGAGTCGTTGCTGTTTTTCCAGCTTGCGGCGGATGCGATTGCGCTTGAGCTGGGAGAGATAATCGATGTACAGCTTGCCGTCGAGATGGTCGATCTCGTGCTGGATACACTGCGACAGCAGCCCCTCGCCGGTGAGCTCGAAGGGCTTGCCTTCTCGGTCCAGCGCCTTGACGGTGGTCTTGCCGTGCCGCTGGACCTTGTCGTAATGCCCAGGCACCGACAGGCAGCCCTCCTCGATCAGCTCGGGGGCCTCGGTGGCAATGATCTCGGGATTGATCATCACAATCGGAGAATCTTTCTCGGCCGAGCAGTCCATGACGGCGAGTCGCAGCGCGATACCGACCTGGGTGGCTGCCAGTCCAACGCCCGGGGCGTCGTACATGGTCTCGAACATGTCGTCGATCAATGTCTGCAAGTCGTCGTCGAACTGTTCGACCGGCTTGCCGATATTGCGGAGACGCGGATCTGGATGGTGAAGAATTTTCAGGATTGCCATGCTAAATTGCTCGCAACAACTTGATGCGGCTCAAGGAAAACACGTTTGTCCCATTCGTGGTTTCCCCCATGTCGCTCGTCCTGTCAGCCGCGATGTTGGGAGTGGGGACGCGAATGACGAAGTATAGACCGTTGCTGTGTTCGCTTGCCGGGGGCGCCTTGCTCATTGGCTGTGCCAGCGATCCTGCGCCGACACCGAGTCCGGTTGCCGAGCCCGCGTCGCCACCGCCTGTGGTGCGTTCGCAGACACCGCCGCCGCCGTTGGTGGAAGTCGCAGACGATGCGCCGCTGAAGTATGTCGTCAAGAAAGGCGACACGCTCTGGGACATTGCGACCTATTTTCTGCGCGACCCCTGGCTGTGGCCCGAGGTCTGGTACGTCAATCCGCAGGTTTCCAATCCGCACCTGATCTATCCGGGTGACGAGTTGCTGCTGGTCTGGGTCAATGGTCGCCCGCAGATCCGGCGCGGCGGGCTGGGTGTCGAACGCCTGTCGCCGCGCGTGCGCAATCTGCCGCTGGATGCAGCGATTCCGACGATTCCCATCGACGCCATTCGCAATTTCTTGCGTGGGCCGCGTCTCATCGAAGCCGATGCGCTGGATGAAGCGCCCTACGTGCTGGAATTCGTCGGGGAGCATTTGATCGGGGCCGAGGGCATGTCGATCTACGTCATGCGCCTGCCCGAGGAAGACATCACCACGTACCAGATCGTGCGTCGTGGCGAGACCTACCGGGACCCTGACGACAATCGGGTCCTCGGGGTCGAAGCCTTGCCCATCGGCGAGGTCGAGGTCGTGCAGTACGGCACGCCCGCGGTGACCCGCGTGTTGGACAGCGTGCGAGAGATTCTGATTGGCGACTACCTGCTGCCCTCCGAGGCTGAGGTCTTCAGCGCCAATTTCTTCCCGCATGCGCCGGGCAACGAAATCGAAGGGCGCATCATCAATGTCTATGAGGGCGTGTCCCAGATCGGCCAGTACGCCATCGTCGCGTTGAACCGTGGGCAGATGCACGGACTGACCCCGGGTCACGTTCTGAGCATTTATCAGTCAGGACGCAAGGTGTCGGACCCCTATCGCAGTGGCTACGGCAAGGTGCAACTGCCCGACACGCTGGCGGGCAATCTGCTGGTCTTCAAGACCTACGATCGCTTCTCCTACGGGTTGGTCATGGAAGCCTTCCGGCCGGTGCACGTGTTGGACAAGGTCAAGAACCCGCAACCGAACAGCTAGGCGCAGCCTTGACGGACCCGAGGCGCGCCTGGCTGCAGCTCTTGCGCACCCCGGGGTTGGGGCCAGTTCGCATGTCCCGCCTGCTGGAGGCTTTCGGCACGCCGCAGCGCGCGCTAGAGGCTTCGGTGGCCGATCGTGAGCAGGTGGGGCTGCCGCGGTCGGTTGCCACGGCGCTGGACCAGCCACACGATGCCATCACCGCCGATATCGAGTGGCTGGATGCCGCGGCCAACCGCCATTTGATCACCCGCGAGGACCCGCGCTACCCGCCGCGTCTGCGCGAGATTCCCAACCCGCCCCCCGTGCTGTTCGCACTCGGGGATCCCGAGGTGCTGTCACTGCCGCAGATTGCCATCGTGGGCAGTCGCAGCCCCACGCCGCAGGGGGCGGAGCATGCGTTCGGATTCGGTCGATCCCTGGCCGCACGCGGTCTGACCGTGACCAGCGGATTGGCCTTGGGCGTTGATGGGCAGGCGCACCGTGGCGCGTTGGCGGCCGGCGGGCTCACGGTGGCGGTTTGCGGCACGGGGCTGGACCGGGTGTATCCCGCCGCGCACCGGGACCTGGCGCATGCCATTGCTGAAGAGGGCGTGTTGCTGTCCGAGTGGCCACCGGGCACGCCACCCAAGGCGGAGCATTTCCCGCGACGCAATCGCATCATCAGTGGCCTGTCGCTGGGGGTGCTGGTCGTCGAGGCGGCCACCGAGTCCGGATCGCTGATCACGGCGCGCGACGCTATGGAGCAGAACCGGGAGGTGTTCGCGATTCCCGGGTCCATCCACAACGTGCTGGCGCGTGGCTGTCATCGCCTGATACGCGAAGGGGCCACCCTGGTGGAAACCGCAGAAGATGTGTTGGCACCCTTGTCCGGGCAGCTGAACTGGACCCCCGGTGCGGCGACTCCAGCGCCTGAGCCCAGCCCCTCCCCCGATGGCTATGATGCCGATTATCAACAGCTACTCGCCGCGCTGGGTGATGCGCCCGCCAGTCTGGATCAGCTGGTGGATCGCACCGGATTGACCGTCGAAGCGGTTTCTTCCATGCTGCTGGTCCTGGAGTTGGACGGTGTGATCGCACCCAGCTCCGGCGGACTGTTCATGCGATTGTCATCAGCACATTGAATCGTGAAGCACCGCGCTGTGAGACCACGGCAAGGGTGGGTGTTGCCAACGGATCGACTGACGCACCGGCGGCGCTCTGCCGGCCGTTGACCGAGTCGGTCCAGGTCTTGCAAGACATCTGAAGATCGGGAACTTGCCTGCACCGACAGGCCCAAACCAGGGGCAAGCGACATGAAGGAAAACGTGCTCGACGTCCTGCTGTACCTGTTTGAGAACTATCTCGAAGAAGAGATCGAAGCCCGCTACGAGGGCTGCCCACTCCGTGAAGAATTGGAAGCGGCCGGGTTTCCTGCCGAGGCGGTCACGCACGCCTTCGAATGGCTGGAAGGGCTGGAGGCGCGCAAGCGCTCGGGTGACACGGTCATGCCGACCACCGCCTACCGTGTGTACGCAGCCGAGGAGATGGCACGGCTGTCCACCGGCTGCCGCGGTCTGCTGATGCATCTGGAGAATCTCGGCATCCTGACCCCCGATGGTCGCGAACTGGTGATCGAGCGCCTCATGGCGCTGGATGATGATGCGGTCGAGGAAGACCATGTTCGCTGGGTGGTGTTGCTGGCGCTGTTCAATCAGCCCGAGCACGAGGAAGCCTACGCGCGCATGGAAGACCTCGTGTTCCAGAGCTATGCCGAGGCCGTGCACTAGCCCCTGCGCTTGGCTGGGGTGGATCGGACGGCGGCGCTCTTCGGTGGACATCCGGCCATCGGGGACGCTCAAGTCATCGCGACGACCGTCCGATAACCCAACACCGTCTCTGACCGGCATGCCGGGCTTTGCCGCCCGGCCGCATCCGTTGAACACGGGATGCCGACAGCGGCTGCAACTTGCAACTCTTTCGAGGCGCGGCCATGCTCGCGCCCCCCGAATCCCTATTCAGCAACGAGTTTCCGCCCCCCATGGCGCAGAATCTGGTCATCGTCGAATCGCCTGCCAAGGCTAAGACCATCGAGAAGTACCTCGGTAAGGACTTCCGGGTGTTGGCTTCCTACGGCCATGTGCGTGATCTGGTACCCAAGGAGGGTGCCGTTGATCCTAGCGCCGACTTTGCGATGCGCTATCAGGTCATCGACCGCAACGAAAAGCACGTCAAGACCATCGTCGACGCGCTGAAGAAGGCCGATGCCTTGTTGCTGGCCACTGACCCCGATCGCGAAGGCGAGGCCATTGCCTGGCATCTGCTGGAGATCCTCAAGGAGAAGGGGCTGCTGGACGACAAGACCGTCCAGCGCGTTGTGTTCCACGAGATCACCGAGCGCGCGATTCAGGATGCGCTAAGCCACCCGCGCACCGTTTCTGACGATCTGGTCGACGCCCAGCAGGCACGACGGGCGCTGGATTATCTGGTCGGCTTCAACCTGTCGCCGCTACTGTGGCGGAAGGTCCAGCGCGGCCTGTCGGCCGGCCGTGTGCAAAGTCCTGCACTGCGGTTGATCGTCGAGCGCGAGGACGAGATCGACCAGTTCGTGCCGCGCGAATACTGGTCCATGGAGGCCCAGGTCCAGAAGGATGGCCAGGCCTTCGGGTCCAAGCTGTGGACCTACGCCGGCGACAAGGTCGAGCAGTTCACGTTTACCAATGAAGTCGATGCCCACGCCGCGCGCGACGCGCTCACCGCGGCCGCCGGCGGCCAGCTCACGGCCGAGACAGTCGAGAAGAAACAACGCCGCCGCAACCCGGCACCGCCGTTTACCACCTCGACCTTGCAGCAGGAGGCGTCGCGCAAGCTGGGATTCACGACCACCCGCACCATGCGGACGGCCCAGCAGCTGTATGAGGGCATCGAAATCGATGGCTCGTCCATCGGCCTGATTACCTACATGCGAACCGACTCGGTATCGCTGGCCAACGACGCGTTGGCTGAAATGCGTGAGGTCATCGCCGATCGGTATGGCAACAAGGCATTGCCCGACAAACCCCGGCAGTTCAAGACCAAGTCGAAGAATGCGCAGGAGGCCCACGAGGCCGTGCGCCCGACGTCTGCCACGCGGCATCCGTCCGAGATGCGCAAGTACCTGAATAGCGATCAGGCCAAGCTCTACGAGCTGATCTGGAAGCGTGCGATGGCCAGCCAGATGCAGCCGGCGTTGTATGACACCGTGTCGCTGACGCTGACCGCCGGCGACGGTCACAGCTTCCGGGCTACGGGATCGACGTTGGTCGAACCCGGCTTCATCGCCGTCTACCAGGAAGGTCGCGACGACAGCAAGGCCGACGACGACGACAAGACCTTGCCGCCCGTCGAGCAGGGTGATGTGCTGGAGCTGCTGGAGGTCAAGACCGACCAGCATTTCACCGAGCCGCCGCCCCGCTATACGGAAGCCAGCCTGGTCAAGACCCTGGAGGAGTACGACATCGGCCGGCCCTCGACCTACGCCAGCATCATTTCGACGCTGCTGTCGCGTGAATATGTCGAGCTGGAGAGCAAGCGCTTCTACCCCACCGATATCGGTCGCATCGTCACCCGTTTTCTCACCGAGCACTTCACCCAGTACGTGGACTACGACTTCACGGCGCGGCTCGAAGATGAGCTCGATGCGGTCTCCCGTGGGGAAAAGGACTGGAAGCCGTTGCTGGAAGGCTTCTGGGAGCCTTTCTCGGAGACGGTGGAATCCAAGCAGGACATCTCCCGTGCCGAGGTGGCACAGGCCCGTGAACTGGGCACCGATCCCAAGTCGGGCAAGCCGGTCATCGTACGCATCGGCCGTTACGGCCCGTTTGCGCAGATCGGCTCCAAGGACGATGAAGACAAGCCCAAGTTCGCCAGCCTGCGGCCCGGGCAGCGCCTGGACAAGATCACGCTGGACGAGGCGCTGGCGCTGTTTCAGCTGCCCCGCGACATGGGCGAGACACCAGAAGGCGAGGAGATGCAGGTTGCCGTCGGTCGCTTCGGGCCCTACGTGCGCTACGGCAAGAAATTCGCCTCGCTGGGCAAGGACGACGACCCTTACACCGTGTCACGTGAACGGTGCCTGGAGCTGGTGGCGGCCAAGAAGAAGCTCGACGCCGAGCGCGAGATTCACGTCTGGGAAGACGAGGGCATCAAGGTGCTCAACGGCCGCTACGGGCCGTACATCACCGATGGCAAGAAGAACGCGAAGATTCCCAAGGACACCGATCCTAAGTCACTGACGCTGGAACAGTGTCAGGAGCTGATTGCCGCTGCCCCTGAACGTAAAAAGCGCGGCGGCCGCAAGACAACGACCAAGGCGGCCAGCAAGTCGACGACCAAGTCCACGAGCAAGGCCAAGAAGAAGGCGTGACCACCGGGTTCCAGCTTCGCCAGGCCGCCCGGACGCTGCGTGCCGGCGGGCTGGTGCTATACCCCACGGAAGGCGTGTGGGGTTTGGGTTGCGACCCGCTGAATCCCGGCGCCGTCGAGGCGATACTCACACTCAAGTCACGGCCGTTGTCCAAGGGGTTGATCCTGATCGCCCGACAGCGCGCACAGCTGGCGCCGTTTGTCTCTGACCCCGATGCCATCCCGGAGACCGAAACACCCACCACCTGGGTCGTGCCGGCCACGGCGCATTGCTTGCCCTGGCTGACCGGCGGGCGTCGGACCATCGCCGTTCGGCTCACCACGCATCCCGTCGCTGCTTCGCTATGCGATGCGTTTGGCGGGGCGGTGGTGTCGACCAGTGCCAATCCGGGAGGGCGACCGGCGCCCCGGCGTATCACCCAGTTGCATCCGCGCCTACGCGCCGAGGCGGACTATCTGTTGGCCGGCGCCTGTGGCGGCCTGCGTGGACCCACGCCCATTCGGGTGCTGGGCACGGGCGAATGGACGCGAGGAGGTCGGGCATGAGCGAACTTGATCAGCCGGATGCCGCCGCCGTCGAGGCATTCCTGCGCGGTTTGCAGGCCGATATCTGCACGGCGCTGGAATCGTTGGAACCGGAAGCGCGTTTTGGTGAGGACCATTGGCAGCGTGACGAAGGGGGCGGCGGCAACACCCGGGTCCTGGAAGGTGGCCAGGCGTTGGAGCGTGCCGGGGTTGCCCTGTCGGTCATCCAGGGCCGACGCTTGCCGCCGGCAGCCAGCGCCCGAAATCCTGAGCTGGCCGGGCGGGGCTTTCGGGCGATGGGTGTCTCGGTGGTCGTCCATCCCCGTAACCCCTATGCGCCCACCTCGCATATGAATGTGCGCTTCCTGGTGGCCGAGGCGCCGGATGCCGAGCCCATCTGGTGGTTTGGTGGCGGTTTTGATCTGACGCCAATCTACGGCTTCGAAGACGATTGCCGGCACTGGCACGCGACCGCCCAGGCCCTTTGCGCGCCATTTGGCGACCAGGTGTATCCGACCTACAAGGCGGCCTGCGACGCGTATTTCTACCTGCCACATCGCCAGGAGCCCCGCGGTATTGGTGGGTTGTTCTTTGACGACCTCAATGACTGGGGTTTCGAGCGTAGCTTCGCATTTCAGCAGGCCGTGGGGCGTGGCTACGTCGATGCGCTGATGCCGATACTGCAGCGGCGCTGCGACATGCCCTACGGCGAACGGGAGCGCGATTTCCAGCTGTATCGCCGCGGCCGATATGTCGAATTCAACCTGGTGCATGATCGCGGCACCTTATTCGGGTTGCAGTCAGGCGGTCGGACGGAATCCATCCTGATGTCCATGCCCCCGGCAACGGGTTGGCGCTACCGCTATGAGCCGGAACCCGGTTCTCCCGAGGCGGCGTTGACGGAACGGTTCTTGCTGCCGCGCGACTGGCTCTGACCCACCACTCATCTGTACAACCCGTCATCCGATTTGCACCCCGTGGAGGGGTGGGTTAAGAACACCACAGACATTCCAAACGTCCGGTCGCAGGAAGCGGCTCTGCTGAGACATTTCACCCGTTGACGGGTGGCCACCGAGGGAAGCCCCTCGTCTCGCACGCCCGGTCACGGAACGGGTCGCGACACGGAATGACACTCAAAACCTATGGAGAAAACAGGATGCCTTCCTTCCTGAGAGCGGCGTTGCGCTTGTGTAGCTGTGTCCCGCTGTTCATGGTCACCGGCCATGCCATGGCGACCGACCCGGCTGCCGGCACGATCGACATGACCACCACGCAGCAGACCGCCACGGGCGGGCCGTATGTCGTATCCAATCCAACTCTGACGGTGACGGGCACACCCGTCTGCGACGTTCCGGACAGTTGTGACGAATACACGCTCACGCTGGACCTGCCGCAGTCGTTTCGGGACGCCAATCCCGATGCGGCGATCAACGTCGAATTGACCTGGGACAATGGCGACGACCTCGACCTGTTTGTCTACGATGATGCGGGCACCGTGATCGGTCAGAGCGCGACCAGCAACCCTGAAGAATCTGTGGCGGTCGACATCGATCGGATTCCCAGCACTGCACGCATCGTGATCGTTCCATTTGCGGTCACAGGTGCCACCGCCACGCTGACCATGACGCTGGGTACCGATGCGGGTGGCGCCGGGCCGATCGGAGGCGATCCCTGTGTCGTCTCAGGGGAAGATAACGGTGGTCAGGCCCAGGTCGACCCCGAAGTGCTCATGGATTTCACCGCATTGGGCTCGACCGCCCTCTACGGGGTCATCGTGCATTTCAATCAAGGCTCGCCCAAGTGGCAGGACACCCTGCTGTCCACGCTAGGCCTGTCGGTTGTGAAGGATTTCCGCCGCTATGTGCCGGCGGTCTACGTGACCGGGCCGGTGGCTGCACTGCAGTCGCTTAGCGCGGTACCGGCGGTTCGGCGTTTGGAATACAACGCGCCCCTGCAATACTTTGGGGCGACCCAGCCGTGGGCCACACGTGCACGCGTCGCTCATGAGTTTGTCTCCGGCGGTCCGTACTTCGACGCTGATGGCAATATCATCGATGGTAGCGGGACAACCCTGGGTGTCATCGATAGCGGTCTGTTCGGTCTGCACCCGGACTTCTCAGAAAACCTGCTACACAACTTCAAGCTCATCAATCCGGCGGATGAGGTCACCGGTATCCCGACCGGAACGCCACGGTATCTGGACATCGGTGCAGCCGATTCGGAAAGCCAGGTGGGTGGTCACGGCACGCATGTCACAGGCACCGTGGGTGGCCGTGGACAGCAGTCCGATGGCGGCTATCCGGTTCCAGAAGTCGCTCCGTTTATCCAGGGCACCTACGCCGGTGCCGCTCCGGGCACGCAGTTGATTCATTGGGGCAACGGCGCGGGCTTACTGGTGTTGTCCACCGCCTCGGCCTATGTGCACCTGCTGGATAATCTCGATACGTTCGACCCGCCGCTACGCGCGGTGAACAACTCCTATGGCAATGCAGGCGGCACGCCCTACGACCCGGGTTCGCTCGCGGCCTGTCTGGTCAAGGATATCGTCGAGGCCGGTGTCGTGATGGTGTTTGCCGCCGGTAACGATGGTGGCGACGGCAGCGTCGACTCGACCTCCAGCGCCTGTAAAGACCCGACGCCGGGCGTGATCTGCGTAGCGAACTACGATGACCGCGGAACCGGTGATCGCAATGCGCCCCTGGCGGGTTCGTCTAGTCGTGGCCTGAAGGGCGATCCGGCCAACTATCCGGATATCGCCGCACCGGGTTCGCTGATCACCTCGACCTGTCTGCAATCGCAGCCGAGTCAGGCCATTTGCACCGGGGGTGCCGGTGGCGTGATCGAGGATGCCTGGTTCCCCTGGTATGGAACCATCTCAGGCACGTCCATGGCAGCGCCGCATGTCACCGGGGTCATCGGATTGATGACCCAGGCCCGACCCGATCTGACGCCTGCCGAGATCGAAGACATCATCCAAGACACGGCCGTCAAGGTGGGCACGGACTACGATGACGATCCGCAGAATCCTGGTGGCACCACCAACTTCGGATACGGCGCGGGCCTGATCGATGTCCCCAACATTCTCGATGCTCTAGGTGTGTCGTCCACCGGCCTGCCGCCTGCAGGCGAGGCCTTTGTAATTCTCGATGGTGACCTCGAAAGCGGAGATGCCACCGATGTCGTGAAACTCAGCATGCAGGACCAGACTCGCGATGGTGTGACTGGAATCCTGCACAGCTTGGAGCTGGCGGACGCCACGGATCTCGCGGGTGAGACGACGATTGCCTACCGCATCGAGCGTAATGTGGACGGTCAGCCGTTCACCACCACGGTGACGCTGGGTGCCGAAGGCGTGGGCATACCGGAGGCGGGTGATGGCAATACCGCCGTTGCGAGCGCCGCAACGCTCGACGGCAATGTCATCAACGCATTCGTCCCTTACGTGCAGATGGGTATTCCGGCTGTCGGTGAACCGATCCACAACATTCGTGTGTTCGTGGACGGTGATTCGGGCGTGCTCGACATCGCACCCAGTCCGTTGGGCAGCACGATGGCGACAGAGACCATGTTCGGCCGTGCCTTCACCACGCAGCTCGACCCCGGCGTGCTCCCGCCGTCGGATGAGAAGAGCTGTGAGCTGCCCGGACTGACCCGGATCACCGCGCCGGCCGGTACCACCGGTTTGGCCGAGTCGGGCACCGGGCAGGAAGACTTCCGGCAGGCCTGGATCGCGGAGCCGACCGACATGCCCGGCAAGATCGTTTTCACGATCAAAGTCGACAATCTGGAAGGCACGCCACTGCCGGCACACCGCTGGTACGTCTACTTCAATCTGCCGGAGGACGACACGCGTTACTGGGTGGCCATGACCACCGATACGCTGACACCGGCGTTCGAGTACGGTACCGCTACGGCGATCGACACGCCGGCGGCTGGTGTGGGGACCTTTACGACGCTGGGTGCGATTGATGAAGCCAGCGGCTTTGATCCCGATGGCACCATCACGCTGGTTATGGACAAGGCGACCTTGGGCATGGCGGCGGGCACAACCCTCTCGGGTCTTGCCGTCAGCGTACGGCAGACAACCAACACCGTGAACGGCGTCGGCCTGACTGTGGATTCGGCAGGCACCAATCTCGACTACACCCTGGTGGGCAACGACCAGTGCCAGTCGCCTGATCCGCTCGATCCGCCCACCGATCCAGAAGAAGGGTCAGACCCGGGCGAAGACGACATTGTGAGTCCAACGGGCAGCGGCGGTGCCCTGGGGTGGGCTTGGCTGATGTTTGGCTTGGGGCTTGGCGTGCTGCGACTGCGTCGCCAACTCTGACCGTCATGGCCACGCAGGCGGTGCTCGCATCAACGTGCACCGCCTGCGTGCGTCACTAACGCGTTGCCAAGGCGCCATCAGCGGGCCAGACTTGTGCCATGACGCTGACTGAACTCAAGTATCTGGTGGCGCTGGACGGCGAACGTCACTTCGGTCGGGCGGCCGACCGATCCTTCGTAAGCCAGCCGACCTTATCCGTGGCGCTACGCAAGTTGGAAGACGAGCTGGGGGTCACGCTGTTCGAGCGCCATCGCGGTGAGGCGCGGCCCACGCCGATTGGCGAGCGGATCATCGCGCAGGCGCGGGTCGTCCTGTCGGAGGCGGCGCAGATCGATCAGTTGGCGCGGGCAGGGCAGGACGAACTGGCCGGGCCGCTACGGCTGGGGGCGATCTACACGGTCGGCCCGTATCTGCTGCCCTATCTGGTGCCGGCCCTGCGCCGCGCGGCGCCCGGCATGCCGCTGATTATTGAAGAGAACTTCACGGTTAACCTGATCGAGCAGCTCAAGGCCAATGAGCTGGATGCCATCCTCATCGCTTTGCCGATAGACCAGGCCGGCCTGCAGACCTGGCCGGTGTACGACGAGCGGTTTTCCGTGGTCTTGCCCGCTGACCACCCCTGGGCCGAGTCCGAATCGATCGTCGCCGACGAACTCGCCGGCGAGCATTTGTTGCTGCTGGGCCCGGGGCACTGCTTCCGGGATCAGGTGGTGGAGGCCTGCCCGGACTGTGTCGATCAGGTACAGGGCCAGCCGCGACCGTTAACCGGCTCCAGCCTGGAGACGATCCGGCACATGGTGGCCAGTGGCTTGGGCATCACGGTGTTGCCGCAGAGTTCCATCGTCAACCGTCCGGATGAGACCACCATGCTGATCACCCGGCCGTTTGCAGCGCCCGCGCCGGAGCGGCGGATTGCCATTGCCTGGCGCAAGAATTTTCCGCGTCGTCAGGCTATTGTCGCGCTGCGCCAGGCCATCCTCGACAGCGGTATGGCCGGGGTGACCTGGCTCGATGAACCGGCCCCGTGGGAGATCAGCTCCGCCGCCTGATTGCCGAGGCACAGGCCTGCCGCCTGTGCGAGGCGCAGCTGCCATTGGGGCCGCGACCGGTCTTTACGGCACGCGCCGCGGCCACGGTGGTCCTGGTGGGTCAGGCGCCGGGCAGCCGGGTGCATGCTTCGGGGATTCCCTGGGACGATGCCTCTGGCCGAACGCTGCGTGCCTGGCTGGATCTGCCGTCCGAGACCTTTTATCACCATCCGGGGTTGGCCATCCTGCCCAGCGGATTTTGTTATCCGGGGCGCACGGCGCGCGGAGATGCGCCGCCGCGTCCGGAATGTGCCCAAACCTGGCATCGTCGCTTTTTCGCCGCGATGCCCCACGTCCAGCTCATTGTGGCCATTGGCCGCTACGCGCAGGTGCTTTACCTCGAGGCGCCGGGTAAAACGCTCAGCGACAACGTCGCGCGCTATGCCGAGTATTTGCCGCAGGGCCGGTTTCCCCTGCCACACCCGAGTCCGCGCAACCGCAGGTGGGTTCGGGACCGGCCCTGGTTCGAAGCCGATGTGCTGCCGGCCCTGCGCCGCGCCGTGCATGGCGCGCTCGCAGCCTGCAAGCCCTGAGTGCGGCGGCGGGCCGGTCCAGTGGGGGCCGGGCTGCGACGTCGCCGCCTGGCTCCAACTTAGCCTTCGGTCGCCTCGGCCCGGCTGGCCAATGGTCCCGGAACCGGCGCAGGCAGGGCCGGGGCAGCGACCTGGATCCGGGCCCGAATCAACTGCAGCGCCCGGTTGCCCTGTGCGGCAATCTGCTGACCGATGGGCTGGTCATCAAAGTTGAGGACCAGCCAGTGTCTGGCGGCGTCGGACTGGTTTGTGAAGGGGTTCAGGCTGCCCGCGTGGGCCGCGTTGGAAGCCAGGGCTAGCGTCGCCGCAATGGCTGCGTGCCGCATCATCTTGCCTGTGCGCATGTGTCGTCTCCGGGCCCGGTGACGCCTGGTCGCGGCGATTGGGGCCAGCTGGGGTGTGTTGTACCAGCAAGAGACACGGGCTCGGCGAAGGGTCGCAGCCATCGGCCGGATTGGCCGCGACCGGCCGGTTCATTGTCCGCTCTGCAGCTTATCCAGCGTGCGCAGTTCGAAGTCGCTGGCGTCGTGGCGTTCGGGCAGCTGATCGGCAGGATCGCCCCAGACACGGTTCACCATGCGTCCACGCTGCGCCGCCGGGCGCTGAGCGATGGCATCGGCCCAGCGGATGACGTGCTCGTAACTCTGTACCTGCAGGAACTCGCCGGCATCGTAGAGCAGGCCTTTGACCAGCGCTCCGTACCAGGGCCATGTGGCGATGTCGGCGATGCTGTACTCGCGACCGGCCAGGTATTCATGGTCGGCCAGGTGCCGGTTGAGCACGTCGAGCTGGCGCTTGGTTTCCATTGCGTAGCGGTTGATGGCGTACTCGATCTTGATCGGCGCATAGGCGTAGAAATGCCCGAAGCCGCCACCGAGGAACGGCGCGCTGCCCATCTGCCAGAACAACCAGTTCATGGCTTCGGTGCGCGCGGTGGGGTCGGTCGGTAGGAATGCGCCGAACTTCTCTGCGAGATACAGCAGGATCGACCCCGACTCGAAGACCCGGGTGGGGCTGGGCGTGCTGTGATCCACCATGACCGGGATCTTGGAGTTCGGGTTGATCTCCACGTAACCGCTGGAGAACTGCTCGCCCTCGGTGATGTTGATCAGCCAGGCATCGTATTCGGCGGCTTCATGGCCCAGCTCCAGCAGCTCTTCGAGCATGACCGTGGCCTTGACCCCGTTCGGTGTGGCCAGCGAGTACACCTGAAAGGGATGCTTGCCCACGGGAAGGGTTTTTTCGTGCGTTGGGCCGGCGACCGGGCGATTGATGTTGGCGAAGCGGCCACCGCTTTCGCTGTCCCAGGTCCAGACCTTGGGAGGGGTGTATTCGGATGCATTCGACACGATAACGTCCTGTTGTCTGAAGTGAGTGCGTTGATACACGGATGGATCAACCTCGCCAGGAGCGAGCGTTCATCCGTAGCCTACGCGGCCCATAAGACCGGTGCGATGCTGTGCAGTTGTCAGTGCCGCCCGGTCAGGCGCGGGCGTATTGCTCGGCACCGGCAATCCAGCGTTGTGACAGCACCTCGCGCACGGCATCTCGGCGGCCTTCGAGTTGGGCGGCGATGGATTCGGCCAGATCGAGCAGGTCGGCATCACGCACCATATCCGCCACCCGCAGGCCGACCTCACCGGTTTGCCGCGTCCCCATGACCTCGCCGGGGCCGCGCAACTCCAGATCGCGCTCGGCGATCCGAAATCCATCGGTGGTCTCGCGCATAACCGCCAGCCGCGCCTTGGCCTGCTGTGACAGCGGGCTCTGGTACAGCAGCACGCAGTGGCTGGCCTGGGCGCCCCGGCCCACGCGGCCGCGTAACTGGTGCAGCTGGGCCAGCCCCAGGCGCTCGGCATTCTCGATCACCATCAGCGAGGCATTGGGCACGTCCACACCCACTTCGATGACGGTGGTCGCCACGAGCAAGTCCAATTCGCCGGCCTTGAATGCGGCCATGACGGATTGCTTGTCGGCCGGTTTCATGCGGCCATGGACCAGGCCGACGCGAAGCTGTGGACAGTCGCTGCGCAGGCGCTCGGCAGCGGCTTCTGCAGCTTCCGCGTCCAGCTGATCGGAGGCTTCCACCAGGGTACAGACCCAATAGGCCTGGCGGCCCTGCTGACAGGCGGCGCCGACGCGTTCGATGACCTCGTCGCGGCGCTGCTGATCCACGGCAATTGTGGTCACCGGCGTACGCCCCGGTGGCAGTTCGTCCAGGACCGAGGTGTCCAGGTCTGCGTAGGCCCGCATGGCCAGGGTGCGCGGGATGGGCGTGGCTGTCATGACCAGTTGATGGGGATAACGCTCGGCACCTTTATCGAGCAGGGCCAGGCGCTGATGCACGCCGAAGCGGTGCTGCTCGTCGACAACAACCAGCGCCAGCTGCGGGAGCTCGACGCTGCGCTGGAATAGCGCATGTGTACCGACGGCCAGCAGCGGATCGCCGGAGGCCAATCGCGCTTCGATGGCGCGTCGTTCAGCCGCCTTGCGCGCGCCTGAAAGCAAAACCACCTCGATGCCCAGAGGGGCCAGCCAATGCCCCAGCGTGAGGGCATGCTGTTCGGCCAGCAGTTCGGTGGGTGCCATCAGGGCCGCCTGGTGGCCGGCCTGGATGGCCGCGAGTAGCGCGGCGGCCGCGATGACCGTCTTGCCGGCCCCCACATCACCCTGGACCAGCCGCATCATCGGGCCATCCTGGGCCAGGTCGTTTGCGATCTCCCCGATTACCCGCGCCTGGGCGCTGGTGAGTGCGAAGCCCAGCCGCTCGAGCAGCGGCGACAGCGTCTCGGCATTCAGCGTGAGCGGCCTGGCTCGCAACCGTTGCCGGGCGCGCTGTTTCAGGTCGCTGAGGCTGAGCCGGTGGGCCAGCAACTCCTCCAGCGCCAGGCGCCGCTGAGCGGGGTGATAGCCGCTGACCAACTCGTTGACATCACTGCCGACGGGCGGGCGATGCAGCGTTGCGATGGCTTCATGAAGCTTGGGCCAATTGGCATCCGCTTCCAGCGCGATGGAGGCCAGGGGGTCGGGAATCTGTTCCAGCACCTGGTCCAGCGCGCGATGCACCAGCCCGCGAATCCGTCCTTGGGTCACGCCCTGGGTCAGCGGATAAAGGGGCGTTAAAGTGTCTTCCGTCGCCGCGGCGTCTTCAGGCCCCGCCAACAGCGTGTATTCGGGATGCGCCATCTCCAGCGTGGTCGCACCCGGGCGGGCGTCGCCGTAGACACGCAGCCACTGGCCCGGGACAAACTGCCGTTGCTGGGCCTTGGAGAAGTGGAACAGGCGCATGCCCAGCCGGCCGGTGCCATCGGTTAGCCACACCAGCAGGGAGCGACGCCGGCCGAATTTCAGATCCGCCCGTTCGACCCGAGCGACCAGCTGGGCCCGAATACCTGGGGCCAGGCTGCCGATGGTCCAGATGCGGGTGCGGTCTTCGTAGCGGTTGGGCAGGTGGAACAGCAGATCCGCTGCAACCTCCAGCCCGAGTTGGGCAAGCCGCGCGGCCATGGCCTCGCCGATCCCCGGAAACGCCGTCAGCGGCGCCTCGGGGGTCAGGGCCGCGGTGCGTGCGGCGCTGATCCGGCTGGCCATCGCGGGCGTGGAGCGGTCTAGCCGCCCAGGTAGAGCACCGCATCGGCCTCTACCTGAACACCCTTGGGCAGGGCCGACACCTCAACGGCAGCCCGGGCGGGATACGGCTCTGCAAAGTACTGCGCCATGACGGTGTTCACGGTTGCGAACTGACTGAGATCGGTCAGGAAAATGCTCAGTTTGACGGCAGATTGCAGCGACGTGCCTGCCGCTTCGGCCACGGCAGCCAGATTGCGGAAGACCTGCTGGGCCTGGGCCTCGAAGTCCTCGCTGACCACCTGCATGGTCGCCGGGTCGAGCGGAATCTGGCCCGAGATGTAGAGGGTATCGCCGGCCTGGACGGCCTGGGAGTACGTGCCGATGGCCGCCGGGGCCTGGTCGGTTGAGATGATGCGTCGCATGGTGTCCTGCCGTGACTGCGGTGAAAGAATGGGGCGCGTCAATCAGATGCGCTGCACGCGCTCGACGATGTCCAGCCGGCGCAGCGCGCGCATCACCTGCGCCAAATGAATCCGGTCGCGAACCATAATGTTGATCCGCATGTCGGCCATGCCGCTGGACCGGTCCGACATGTTGACGTTCTCGATGCTGGAGCCCGCCTCGGCGATCTCGGTGGCAACGGTGGCGAGAAAGCCGCGCTGGTTCGGGCCCTGCACGCGTAGTTCCACGTTGAAGTCGCCCTCGACATCCGAGGCCCAGGACAGGGAAACCCAGTCATGCTGGGCCGCCTTACGTTGTTGGATGCCCGACTTGCAGTCCACGCGATGGATCACAATGCCGCGCCCCATGGAGACATGGCCACGGATGGGGTCGCCGGGAATGGGGTGGCAGCAGCCCCCGTACTCGACGATTAGGCCCTCCGTGCCCTGAATGGCCAGTGGCGCGGCGACCTCGATGGGCGTGCCGCCCTGCTGGTCGGGCTTCAGGAAAAGTCGGGCGACCAGCGGGGCCAGGCGCCGGCCCAGGCCGATGCTGGCGTAGAGGTCTTCCATATCCTCGAGTTCAAAGGCCTGCATCACCCGTTCTGCCGAGTCGCCCTTGAGCACCCGGGCCGACAGGCCCAGTTCGTCCAGCGACCGTTCGAGCAGGCGCCGGCCCAGCCGGACGGCCTCGTCGTCGCGTAGGTTCTTGAGGTAGGTACGAATCGAGGTTCGCGCCTTGGCCGTCTTGACGAAGTTCAGCCAGGCCGCGTTGGGCCGTGCATGGCGGGCGCCGATGATCTCGACGGTGTCGCCATTGCGCAGCTGGATGGACAGCGGCGCGAGGTGGTGATTGACGCGTGTCGCCACACAGTGGTTGCCCAGCTCGGTATGCACCGAGTAGGCGAAGTCCACCGGGGTCGCGCCGCGTGGCAGGCGCCGGATCTGCCCCTTGGGCGTGAACACATAGACCTCGTCCGGGAACAGGTCGATCTTGACGTTCTCGAGAAATTCCAGCGAATTGCCGGGCGCGTGGTCCATTTCCAGCAGGCCGGTCAGCCATTCACGGGCCCGGACCTGCGGAGCTTTCGCGCCGCCGCTGCCAAGTTTGTATTGCCAGTGGGCGGCAATGCCGGATTCGGAGATGTGATGCATATCGCGCGTGCGAATCTGCACCTCGATCTTGATGCCGCCGGGGCCCACCAGCGTGGTGTGTAGCGACTGGTAGCCATTGACCTTGGGTGTGGCGATGAAGTCGTTGAATAGCTCGCCGATCGGTTTATAGACGTGGTGGACCACGCCCAGGGCGCGATAGCAGTCGTCGACCCGTTTGACGACCAGGCGAAACCCGTAGAGGTCCATGACATCCAGAAACCGCAGATGCTTGCGGCGCATCTTCAGGTAGATGCTGTAGAGGTTCTTCTGCCGGCCGACGACGGCCGCACCGATGCCTTCGTCGCGCAAGGCCTTGGACAGCGTCTGCTCGACTTCGCGGATCAGGTTGCGGCGATTTCCGGAGACTTCGGCCACGGCGCGTTCCAGGACGCCGTAGCGGTTCGGGTAGAGATTGGCAAAGCCCAGGTCCTCCAGTTCCACGCGCATGGTGTGGATGCCCAGGCGCTGGGCGATCGGGGCATAGATATCCAGCGTTTCACGCGCGATCTTGCGCCGCTTGGCATGTGGCATGGAGCCCAGCGTGCGCATGTTGTGCAGGCGGTCTGCCAGCTTGACCAGAATGACCCGGATGTCCTGGGTCATCGCCAGCAGCAGTTTGCGGAAGCTCTCGGCCTGGACCTCGGCCTTGGTCTGGAACTGCGCCCGATCCAACTTGGAGACGCCGTCGACTAACGCGGCGACATCGCGACCGAATCGCTCGGTGACGTCATCGAGCGTGACGTCGGTGTCCTCGACCACATCGTGCAGAATCGCCGCCATGAGCGTCGTGTGGTCCAGGTGCATCTCGGCGAGAATGCGGGCCACGGCCAGCGGGTGGTAAATGTAGGCCTCACCAGACTTGCGGAACTGGCCTTCGTGGCGCTCGGCGCCGAAGTGGTAGGCCTTGCGGACTTCGTTGACCTGCGCCTGGGGCAGGTAGGTTTCCAGCACTTCCGACAAGGCATCAATGCCGAATGCTCGGGATATCCGCTGATTGCGAATGGCATTGTTGAGGCGACCGAGCATTCCGAAACTATATAAGAGCCTGGACCTGTGTGGGGGCGGTTGACCGACATCGGCCACCGAACCGGGCGGCAGATACGAAAACGCCCGCTTGTGGCGGGCGTTGTTCTATGCGGCTCGGTGAAGCGAGGCGATCAGGACTCCGGGCCGGGATCCAGGTTCGCCAGTTCCATCTTCACCCGCGGGATCAGCGGCAGGTCTTCCTCATGCAGGACGGATTCGCCCACATGCCCTTCGCCGATTTCGCGTAGCGCAACGACGGTGGATTTGTCGGTGCCCCATGGAATGCTGGGCTCGGCGCCGCGTGCCAGCATCCGGGCGCGCTTGGCGGCGACCAGGGTGAGCTGGAACTGGTTCGGAATCTGTTCGAGACAATCTTCGACGGTTACGCGTGCCATGGCTTTGCTGCAGTCATGCGGAAAAGAGGCGGGATTCTACGGTAATGCCGGCTTTTTAGCCAGCGTGTTCGCCAGCACGCCGACCGGGCCGTCCGCCGCCTGGCATTGACGCAGCCGTGCGGCTCTCAGCAATGCGATCAAATCGTCCACTGCGGTCTCGAAATCATCGTTCACGATGACATAGTCGTACTCGTGCCAATGCGACATTTCCGCAGCGGCGGCCTCCATGCGGCGCGCGATCACGGCCGCGCTGTCCTGGCCACGGCCCGCGAGACGATCACGCAGCACTTGTACGGAGGGTGGCAGCACATAGATCAGCACGGCGTCGGGATAGGCCGCCCGCACTTGCTGGGCGCCCTGCCAGTCGATGTCCAGGACCACATCCTGCCCGTCGGCCAGGGCTTCCAGCGTGCGTTTGCGACCGGTGCCGTAGCGTCGGTCAAACACCTGGGCATGCTCCAGGAATGCCTCCTCGCCGATCATGGCTTCGAAGCGCTCCATGGAGACGAAGTGATAGTCCTGCCCATCCTCTTCGCCCGGACGGGGTTCCCGGGTCGTGTAGGACACGGAAAACGTCACGGCGTGACCAATCGCTGCCAGGCGATCGATGGCGGCGTGGGTCAGGCTGGTCTTGCCAGCGCCCGAAGGCGCCGACACCACGATGAGTGAACCTTTCACGGCAATCTCGTTCAGTGTTTTAGGCGAGCTGCGACAACTGGCTGCGCCGGGATGCGGCGGAGCGGGCCGACATGGTAACGCCTGGACTGCGCATCAGACGATTCGGGCAAAATTCTAATAAAGAATCATTCTCGTTCGCATAAAGATCATTTCTGCGCAATTTGCCCGTTTTTCACAGAACTTTCACGAAAATACGCGGTCGCGGGCGGCGCTCAAGCAATGTGGGATAGATTTCCCATTCACTGAGGGCTGAAACGAATACCTCTTATATTCAATAGCTTATGATTGCTTGCGTCTGGGTAATCTCCACCTCAAGCGCAAAAATCAAGCGCTGTACAGGCTGCGCCGGCGCCCAACGCCAAAACTGTGAAGAGATTCAAGTTACCGTCGGAATGAGATCGAGATACTCGAGCGCGACCCGGTCGTGAGTGCGTGCCGGGCAGGATCGCGTCAAGGGAGTGAATGGGATGATCCGGACGGGACTGATCGCCGCCTGCTGGTTGGTGACCTGTGTGGCTTGGGCGCAGGATGACCTGCTTGATGGGGGGCTGCTCGAGGGCGGGCTGCTGGAGGAAAGCGAGGCAGCTTCGGACGGTGATCTGCTGGGGGATTCCGGTGGATTGCTGGACGGCGGTGACGATTTGCTCGATGACTCCGGCGGATTGCTCGACGGTGACTTGTTGTCTGGCGAACCTCCAGCTGCGGCGACCACCGAGGCCGTGGAGGCTGCGGATGTTTCCCCGGCGGATGATGATCGCCTGACGGCCGACGAGATCCACCGAGCCCTGTTCGAAGAGGCGGAATACCCGTCGGCCAACACCTGTGGCAGCTGCCATCCACGGCAGTACGAACAATGGGCGGTGTCCCAGCACGCCTATGCGCAGATTTCGCCGGTGTACATGGCGATGCAGCGCACGATCAACGCACAAACCAGCAGCACCAATGGCGATTTCTGCATCCGCTGTCATACCCAGGTTGGGATGAACAAGGGTGAGTCGCCGTTCATCTCCAACCTGGACCGGCACCCGGCCTCCAGCGAGGGGATTACCTGCGTGGTCTGCCATCGTCTGAGCCAGCCTTACGGCAAGGTGAGCGGGCGCGTCGCGTTGGAGACGGGTGATTTGACCGCGCCGGTTTATGGGCCGACGGATGGTGAGGTGCTTCAGGCCACCATCGATAGTTCTGGCGGCACGCTGACGCCCGATCCAGACAAATCGGGTCGCAAGATTCACGGCGAGGTTCGCAGCTTCGAATACATCGGTGAATCCGGCTTCTGTGGCGTTTGCCACGACGTCAATCTGTTCAACGGATTTCGCCTGGAAGAAGCGTTCTCGGACTACAAACAGTCACCGGCGGCGGAGAACGGTGTGAGCTGCCAGGACTGCCATATGGGGAAGGTCCAGGGCAAAGATGCGGGTTACGAGGTTGGGCCAGCCGCCCAGATTGGCAGTGAGACCACGCCGCCGAGAAAGCTGACGAATCATTTCTTCGCAGGGCCGGATTACTCCATCGTTCACCCCGGAATTTTCCCGCACAACATCGAGGCCACCAAGCTGGCCACCCCGCGGGACTGGCTGTTATTTGATCATGAGGCTGGCTGGGGCACGGACGCCTTCGAAGACACCGTCTCCGATGACTACGAGTTTCCTGAGCGATGGCGCGCCATCGATGATCGCTACGACGCCAGGGCCATACTCGATGACCAGTTCGAGCGCCTGGCCTGGGCGCGGGAGAAGCGTCTCGAGGTGCTGCGCAACGGCTTCGGCCTGGGTGAGATCGAGGTGACGCGGCAAACCGCCGAGCAGCTTCGATTCGCCGTCGACGTCAAGAACATCATGGATGGTCATAGCGTCCCCACCGGCTTCGATGCCGAGCGGGTGATCTGGCTGCACGTGGTGGTCCGCGATGCCGGTGGCCAGGTGCTGATGGAGTCGGGTGACCTGGACCCCAATGGCGATGTGCGCGATTCACATTCGATCTATGTGCACAACGGTGACCTGCCGCTCGACAAGCAGCTGTTCAACATGCAGTCGCGCTTTGTAACCCGCAACGTGCGTGGCGGCGAACGCGAGCAGGTGCTCACGGTGAACTACTCGGTCGATGCACTGCCGTTCATCCGTCCGAGCACGTCTTCCACGATTCTGACGGGCCAGCCGGCCGGCGCACGCAAACATCGCCAGGTGCTGTCGCCGGGTGCGACGCGAACCGCCAAGTACCGGGCACCGCTTAACGGCAAGGGTCCTTACAGCGTCGAGGTGGAGCTCAAGGCGGCGATGGTGCCGGTCAACCTCATTGCCGAGATCCAGCACGTGGGCTTCGATTACGGCATGAGTCCACGTGATGTCGCGGACGGGGTGGTCGCCGGGCATGAAGTGATCTGGGCGCGCAAAACGACTATCGGCGGCGCAAACGTCGCGCAAACGGAGGTGCAGTAATGCAGCCGTTGCACAGATTGACGCAGCAAGGTCGTTTGGGGCGCAGCGGTTGGGCGCTCTGTCGAGCTGTCGCTGTGGGGTTGATGCTCGCCGGCAGCGGCGTGGCAGGGGCGGCCGGCGACGCCAGCCGTTTCTCCGACGAGCCCGGTCCTTATCTGGGCGATGACGAGCTGCCCAAACTGACGCCGCCGATCGTGGAGCTGGGCGGTAAGTTTCTCGGGCCTGGCAATATTCCCCACGGCGTGCTCCTGCCGGGTGGGGCGGTATGGCAGCCTCAGTTCTGGGTCTATGGCACGTTCCGCTCGGCCCTGCAGAGCTTTGATAACGATCTCGGCACCGGACGCAGCGAATTGGTCAGCCGGCTGGACCTGTTCGGCAACCTGCAACTCTCCGGTAGCGAGCGAGTACTCATCGGCATCCGGCCGTTGAATGATGGCGCGCAGTTCACCGGCTGGCAGTACGACCCGGATCGCCAGGACCCCTTCGAAGATCACACGAACGCCGACATCACCACCCTGTTCTTTGAAGGGGATTTCGGTGAACTGTTTCCCGCGCTGGATCCCACGGACCGACACGACCTGGACATCGGGTTTTCCGTCGGCCGCCAGCAGATCACCTTCCAGGACGGGTTTCTGATCAATGATCGCCTGGATGCCATTGGCCTGACCCGAAACAATCTACGCTTTCCGAGCATGGATTGGCTGAACAACCTGCGTGTCACGGTGCTGTACGCCTGGGACGAGATCGATCGTGACGACAACGCACCGGACGACGGTGCCCGGCTCTACGCCTTGTTCACGCAGTGGGACACGGTGTTTGGCAACCAATTTTCCACGACTGTGGATCTGGACTTGGCATTGGTCGATGGCAGCCAGGGCCGTGGCGACCTGATCGCCGGCGGCATCAGCGCGGTACAGCGTCTGGGTCTAGTGAACACCACGTTCCGCTTCCTGTTCTCCAACGATATCGGCAGTGACGGAACTGGGTTGGCTTCGTCCGATGATGGCCAGTTGTTCTTCACGGAGTGGTCGATCACGCCATATCACACGCACAACCTGCTGTACGCCAACGCCTTCTACGGTCAGGACAACTTTTCCTCCGCGGCCCGCGACCCCCTGGCCGGCGGGCCACTGGGCCGAACAGGCATCACCTTTGCTGCACGAGGGATCGGCGCATTCCCGGCCCCGCTGGGTAATCGTACGGACGATGCCTGGGGGGTGGCCCTGGGTTACCAGATGTTCTGGAACCGCAATCGCACACAGCTCATTGTTGAGACCGGGCGCCGCGGTCAGCACACGGTGTCGGACAACGACGCCAGCGCGATTTCCTTCCGCCTGCAGCAGGCCGTGGGTCGACGGGTTCTGCTTCAGTTCGGCGGGTTCCTCGGGGCTGCGGACACCGGGCCGGATCAACAAGGCCTACGTGCCGAACTCGTGGTGAAGCTCTAATGGACTGGCTCGTGGCTCCGATGACCGTGCAACTGCTGGGCGCCGTCCTGGTGATCGGGGCGCTGCTCCACCTGGCCACGGTGCTGCTGCGTGCCCGGAGCGATGCGGCCATGGCGCGTCGCTACCACGATCAGCGGCTGCAACAGTTAGATCTGGAACTGGCCACCGCCGCCGTGCGTCACCGCTCGGCTGTTCGTGCTGTCGACGCAGGGTGGAGCGGTACACGTAAATTTCGTATCGAGCGCAAGGTGCCCGAGAGTGATTCGGTCACCTCGTTTTATCTCATACCGCATGACGGCAAGGCCTTGCCGCCGTTCAAGCCCGGGCAGTTTCTGACCTTTCAGCTCAAGCTGCCGGATCGGGCCAAGCCACTGGTTCGTTGCTACTCCTTGTCGGACAGCCCCAGCGAAACCGGGCACTACCGGATTTCGGTTAAACGTCTGGATCCGCCGCCGAAGGCGCCCGACGCTCCGCCCGGGCTCTCGTCCAACTTCCTCCATCGGGAAGTCAGCGAAGGTGAAATTCTGGATGTAAAAGCACCGGCTGGAGATTTCTTCCTGGATTTGGAAGAACGTAGACCGGTGGTGTTGATTGGCGGCGGTGTCGGCATCACGCCGGTGTTCAGCATGCTCAAGGCCGCGTGTGCGGCTGGCTATGATCAGGAGATCTGGTTCTTCAGTGGTGCACGGTTCGGTGCCGATCAGATCTACCAGGATGATCTCAAGGCGCTGGAAGCCGCCCACGACAACCTGCGGGTTTGTCTTTGCTACAGCGAGCCGACCGAAGGCGATGTGCTGGGCGAGACCTACCACCACCACGGCTGGGTGGGCGTCGATTTGTTCAAGCAGATGCTGCCGTCGAACAACTATGTGTTCTACATCTGCGGTCCGCCGCCGATGATGGCCGCTGTGACACAGGACCTGGCTGACTGGGGCGTGCCCAAGGCGGACATCCGCATGGAAGCCTTCGGACCTGCTTCCATCAAGAAGACAGAATCCAAGCCTGCCAGCGACGTGCCGGCGGTGACCGTCGAATTCGCCCACTCCGGCAAGACCGTGAACTGGAGTGGCGCTGAAACCCTGCTGGAGCTGGCCGAGGACAACGATGTCGTCATCGACTCCGGCTGCCGGGCGGGCAACTGCGGGACCTGCGTCACCGCCGTTCGCTCAGGTGAGGTCGACTACGCCAGCCCACCCTCAGCGGAGCCAGAGGCCGGTTCTTGTCTGCCCTGTATTGCCCGACCCACGTCCAACCTCGTGCTGGATGCCTGATTCATTTTTCCGAAGACCGATTGACCGCCATTGGAGGCCTGCACCATGACACGCCACATTCTTGCCGCATTCACCCTGGTCGCAGCCACCGTGCTTGGGGCCTCCACCGCTACGGCGCAAGAGCTGCGGCTAGACCCGGCCAAGGTCGTCGGGCCGACGGCATGCGGTGACTGCCACGAGGCCTCGATCGCCGCCTGGCGCGATACGCATCACTTCTCCACGTTCAAGAACATGCCGCGAACCGACGAGGCACGCAGCATTGCCGACAAGATGGGCATTAAGCGCATCAAGGCCGAGGGCGAGTGTGTGTCCTGCCATTTCACGTCCAAGCTGGATGAAGGCAAGCCCGAAACCATCGGCGGCATTACCTGCGAGTCCTGCCATGGGGCCGGCAAGGACTGGATCGAAGTGCACAGCGACTTCGGTGGCAAGGATGCAACGGCCGAAAACGAATCCGAGGCACATCGCAAGGCGCGTTGGACCCAGTCCGAAGCCGCGGGCATGATTCGACCGGGCGATCTCTACGCCTTGGCCGAGAACTGCTACCAGTGCCATACCGTGCCCAAGGAAGACCTGGTCAATACCGGTGGTCACCCGGCTGGCAGCAACTTCGAACTGGTGGCCTGGAGCCAGGGCGAAGTGCGCCACAACGTCTGGTACAACGACGCCGGCAGCAATGCGGAAGCGAGCCAGAATCGTAAGCGGCTGATGTTCCTGGTGGGCCAAGCGCTGGACCTGGAGTACGCCCTGCGCGGAGTCGCCAAGGCGACGGCAAAAGCCAAATATGCGGTCGAGATGGCGAAGCGCGCCAAGCGGTCGGCGCTGCGCATCAAGGCCATCTCGGACGCCGGTGTCGCGATTCCCGAAGTGGCCGCCCTGCTGAAGATTGCCGGGTCGGCCAAGGTGTCGCTCAACAACGAGGCCGCCCTGACCGCCGCCGCTGACCGGGTGGCCGAGCAGGCCAAAGCCATCGCCAACGGTTATGACGGCAGCGAGCTGGCCGCATTGGATGGCTTGTTGCCCGCGGCCGGTGCCTACAAGGGCAAGGTCTACGCGCCTTAATCGGACGACGTCATGGCCGAGTCCATCCTGACCCGAGATCTGCGAGCCGCCACCTCGGCGGCGCCGTCCAGCATTCCGCCACCGCAGCGCTGGTCACAGCCGTTCGGTGACGCCATGAGCGAGCGCGATGTGGCGCGCATACTCTCGATGCCGCCGTTCGCCCAGATGGACCCGTCGCGATTCCGGCCACCGGTGACGCTGGAGAGCATCGTCCGCAACGACACTCGGCTGCGACGGGTCACGCGCGGAGAGATCATTGTCCGCGCCGGGGACTACGGAAATTCGGCCTTCTTGATTGTGCAGGGGCGGGTGCGGGTCATCCTGCCGCCAGGTCTGCCCGAAGCCACGCTGGGTCGGGCGGAGCCGCAACGTAAGAACTGGATGCAGGCGGTGGCGCAGCTATGGCGGAATCCACGCCAGCCTGAGGTTCGCGATGTGTCGCGCTACGTGCCCGAGGCGCCTGCGTCGACGCCGTCAGCGGCGCGCCTGGTCATGACCGGGTCGTCGAGCGAATCCGAACGTGAAATCTTGCTCGATGCAGTTCCGGAAAGCGGCCTGAGTATTGGTCGAGATGCCGAGAATGACGTCGTGCTCAGCGACGCCGCCGTGTCGGCTCGCCATGCCCGACTGGTGCCGACCGAACTGGGTTGGGAGCTGGTTGATCTGGGGAGCTCCAACGGCACCTTCATCGACGGCGTGCGCATCGAGCGTCAGGTGCTGGCGGGGCAGGCCACACTTCGCCTGGGGACCTGCGATCTGCGGTTCATCGGTGAGGGCGAGGTTGATGAGCAGTCCATGTTGAGCACCCGGTTGCTCAGCGCCGATGACGGCAGCGCGTCGTGGAGTGCCACCGTGGTCGAAGAACGGGCGGGTGCAGCGGCGCCCCACACCTTTGTGCAGGACATTCCTGCGGTACTCGATCACACCCAGTCGGCGGTGTTGGCCAGTGGCGAAGTGTTTGGCGAGATCGCCGCCCTGGGGCGGACGCAGCGCACCGCGACCGTGTTTGCTGAAGACGACGCCATCCTGCTGGAAATTCGCTGGCAGGGCCTGCGGGATCTACGCAAGCGGGATGAGGCGTTTCGTCGGCATGTCGAAGATTTGTATCGCAAGAACAGTCTGATTACGCATCTACGCGCCACGCCGCTATTTGCGCATTTGGACGACGCAGCGATGAACGACATCGCAAGTCAAACCCTGTTCGAGAGCTACGGCGAATTCGACTGGCACACCAGTTACCAGCGCATGGCCGAGCAACCCGATGCGGCGCGCATGAAGGCCGAGCCCGAGATCGTGCGCGCCGGGGACTATCCCGATGGCCTGTTGCTGATTCGCTCCGGGTTCGCTCGGGTCACGCGGCCCCTGCATCACGGACAGCAGACGATCAACTACCTGGGCCGCGGTGCCGTGTTTGGGTTGGACGCGTTGCTGGCCGACGACAACGGACAGCCCAGAACACACCATCACACCCTGCGGGCCGTGGGCTATGCAGACGTGTTGCGTGTGCCCACCCAGGTGATCGAAGAGCATGTGCTACCAGGCTTGAGCGCGGCGCAGCTGGATGCCCTGCGCCAGGAGCAGGCCGATGTGCTCGGCGCGTCTGCCGGAATCGACGAGGCCCTGCGTCCCCTGGATGTGCAGAGCGCGCAGGACGATGAGGCCTTGGTCGAGATGCTGGTGGATCGGCACCTGATCAACGGGCGCGCCGCCATGCTGATCAATCTGGATCGCTGCGTGCGTTGCGATGCATGTACCGAGGCCTGCGCCGTCGGGCATCAGAACAACCCCCGCTTCAACCGTCACGGGCCGCGTCACGATGGACTGATGATTGCCAATGCCTGCATGCACTGCGCCGACCCGGTCTGCATGATTGGCTGCCCGACCGGGGCGATTCATCGCGCCTCGGAAGAGGGGCAGGTCGTGATCAACGACGACACCTGCATCGGCTGCGCCACCTGCGCAAACTCCTGTCCGTACAACAACATCCGCATGGTCGAGGTGCGTAATCAGTCCGGGGACTTCGTCCACAACGACGCCACTGGCGCGCCAGTCCAGAAAGCCACCAAGTGCGACCTCTGCATCGACCAGCCTGGCGGACCGGCCTGCCAGCGGGCCTGTCCGCACGATGCGCTGGAACGTGTGGACATGCGGGATCTGCCTAACCTGATCGAATGGCTGCATCGATGACCCCATTTGCGCTGCGGCGGCGCCGGAATCTGCTGGCGTGGGCGATCGTGGCCGGTCTGGGCTGGCTGTTGTTCCTGGCCCTGGATGCCGGCCTGCTAGCCGCGGACCTCTGGACGGGGTGGCTGCTGTTCATCGCCATCCTGCTGTTGTCGTTGTACAGCCAGCGCAAGCGGCTGAGCATGCTGCCCATCGGTCGGGCTGCTGTCTGGCTGCAGTTGCACGCCTATACGGGCGCGCTGGCCATCGTGATCTTTGCGGCGCATACCGGTCTGTCTTGGCCGGACGCCGTGCTGGAGTGGCTGCTGTGGTGGCTGTTCGTACTCACGGCGGGTAGCGGCTTGCTGGGGCTGTACTGGTCGCGCAGCTTGCCGCGCCGACTGAACCAGACCGATGAGGAACTGATCTTCGAGCGCATTCCGCAACATGCCGCCACGCTGCGCAAACGGGCTGAGGCCCTGGTCGTGCAGGCGGCCAGCGAGACCGATTCAACGCTGCTGGGCGAACACTATCGCCAGCATCTGGCGGGGCTGTTCACGGCGCCGCGGTGGCGCTGGCGCTCGCTGGGTCACGGTGATCATGTAACACGACATCATGGCCGGCTCATCGCGCTGGAACGCTACCTCTCCGAAGCCGAAAAGCCTTTTGCCAGAGAGCTGGCGGCCTTGTGCAGGCAGAAGTCGGATCTGGATATGCATTACACGGTTCAGGGCTTGCTCAAGGGCTGGCTTTTTGTCCATGTCCCGCTGACTGCAGCGATGCTAGTGCTGGCCGTGGTGCACCTCATCTCGGCCCATGCCTTTGGAGGCCTGTAGGCATGACTGAGCGCTTGCAGCCCTTCGATTACGCGGCCAGTCCTTACCACCGCCCCAATCAACATTGGGTGTGCGGGCGTCAGGCAGACGGCAGCTGTTGTCATGCTGGGCCGGACGCCCGGGGCCATTGCGGCGCCGGACCTCAGTGTCAGCCCGTGCGTGATGGTGACCGGTGGCGCTGTACGCGGGGGCCGTTGCAAGGTGGGCCCTGTGCCGGCGGCCCGGCTGCGGATGGCCGGTGCTGCCAGCAGGAGCCACCGTGTCGACCACGTCGTAGCTGGAAGTACCGACGCAAGCTCCTGGTGCGCTCAACAGCGGTTGCAGCGTTGGGACTGGTCTTGCTGGGTCTGGCCGGACAGTGGGCGGGCGAACTGGTTGAACCCGGCCACCTCAGTGCGGCCCATTCGACCGTGCAGGCCTGCAGCGATTGCCACACGACGGCAGGCGATGAGGCTGGCGGTTGGCTGCAGGCGGCGTGGAACGGCGGCGCCGATATGCCGGTGGGCGGTGAACATGCCTGTCTGAATTGCCATGACCTCGGCGAGACACCGCAGGCCCCCCACGGACTCACGGCGCTGCCGGTGGGCGAGCCTGGCGATCGCCTGGGCCCCTGGTCTGTGGAATTGAACCGCGCAATCTGGGGTACGCCCGATGCCCCGATTGCCTGCGGTGCCTGTCATCAGGAACACCAGGGCGCGACGGCTGACCTAACGGCTGTCGAAGCCGGTCAATGCCAGGTCTGTCACAGCCAGCGGTTTCCGCATTTTGGTGACGGCCACCCCGAGTTCAGTGATTATCCCTATGACCGGCGAACCCGCATCGTCTTCGATCATGCCTCACATCTGGGCAAGCACTTTGCCGATGAGGCCGAGGCCGCACCGGCCAGTTGCTCGGGTTGCCATGTCCCCGCGGAAGACGGTCGCACGATGCGCGTGCGCGCATTCGACACCAGCTGCGGCGACTGCCACGCGGGCGATATTGCGGGTGATTCCCAGGCCGGGGCACGCGGGTTGGCGGTACTCGCCGTGCCTGGTTTCGATCTGACCCTGGTCGAGCAGATCGGCCAGTGGCCGGCCTTTGCCGACGGAGAGCTGCCGCCGATGAACCAATGGCTGCTGGCGGCTGTTCCGAACTACGCTGAGCTGCAGGCAAGACTCGAAGACGTCGATCTGCTGGACCTGGAGTCTGCGACAGCCTCCCAGCGTGATGCCGCCTCCGAGCTGGCCTGGCACTTCAAACACCTGATTCACGACCTGCAGCAACGCGGTAGCGCCGAGTTCATCGAACGACTCGAGGCCAGCCAACAGGCGCCGCTGGACACCACCGCGCAACGCCGCCTATCGGGTCTGCTACCCATCGGGCTCATCGATGCCGCCCAGCAGCGGTGGTTCCCGGATTTGGCCAGTGAGGTCGCCGCCCATCAGGGCGGCGAGCCACCAGCGACCACGGCACTGCGCCCGGAGCCCGCCGATACGCCCGAGGCCACGTCAGATGACGACGGGCTGGATGACTTCGATGCCTTGTTTGGTGGCGGGGATGATGACGAGTCGCTCGGCGACCTGTTTGCAGACGATGCAGGCGCCGACGAAGACCTGTTTGGCGGCGATCTGTTTGCCGGGGGTGACGATATCGATCCCTTCGCCGAGCCGGAGCCGACGCCCGAGCCGGAATCCGAGCCCGGCCTGAGTCCCGAAGAGCGCATGGCGCTGGGCGGCTGGTACCTGGATGATTTCGTCTTGCGCTACCGCCCGGCAGGTCATGCCGACCCCGTGCTGCGTGCCTGGACCGACCTGGCTGCAGGTCAGGCTGGCGGTGACTGGATGGACCCGCGCCAGCCCGGCATGTGTCTGCAGTGCCACAGCGTGGAACGCGATGGCCCCGAGGCGCCGCGGCAAGTGCAATGGCAGCCGCGGCAGGTGTCGGCCCAGCTGCGCCAGTTCACCGAGTTCGATCATGCGGCGCATTTCAGCCTGCTGGGTGACGCCGGCTGCCGAACCTGCCATGAGGTGGCGCCGGACGCGGCTTACGCCGAAAGCTTCGAAACGCTCAACCCCCATGACTTTGCGAGCAATTTCCAGCCGCTTGAGCAGGCCGTGTGCCTGGAATGTCACCAGCCTGATCGGGCCGGTGACGACTGCACCCAGTGCCACCGCTACCACGTTGGCGAGTTCGAGGCGACGCTGCCGCCCACCCAGATGAGTGCCCTGCCAGCCCGGCCCTGAACCCCTCCGGCTCATCACGTTGACCTGACGGGTGGTACCAACGTCCCGCTGGTGACAATCCCCCCGGGGTGCCTGCGGCGTACACTAGGCGTTACATGCGTCGGGCCATGATCCCGACGCCACGAACGAGCTGCGACCAAGCGGCCGGGTGCAACGAGGAGATTGATCATGTTGGGGATTCCCACGACCGCCCTGCGTGGCGGACTGGTGGCCGTGTGGCTGCTGATGACGGCCTGCAGTGGCAGTGCGCCGTCGGTGACCGAGCCGGTCGAGGCAGGGGGCGAGGGTCTGTCGGTCCTGGTGCTGTCCAACCGCGCCGACATGATCAGTGGTGGCGATGCGCTCATGGAGATCGCCGTTCCGGGTGACGAGGCCGTTGATGGCCTGCGGGTTGCCCTGAACGGGCAGGACATCAGCACCGATTTCGCGCGCCGGAATAACGGCCGCGTCATGGGGCGCATCGATGGGCTGACGGTTGGTGAGAATCGCCTCGTCGTCGAGCTTAACGGCGCTCAATCCAGTACGACCATCACCAACTATCCCAATGAGGGGCCGATATTCTCCCGGCCCGAGATCAAGCGGATTCGCTGTCAGGACGGGGCGGTGGACCTGGCCTGTAACCAGCCTGCCGAGTACAGCTACCTCTACCGCCCCACGGCCCTGGTCGATGTGCTGGAGCCGATCCCCGGGGTGTCGCTGGGCACCGACCTGCTGCCCTACGATCCCGACAATCCGCCAGATGATGTGGCCATGACCACCACACAGAATGGCGAGACCGTGCCCTTCATCGTGCGCCAGGAGCTGGGTTACCAGGATCGCGACCAGTACAAGATCCTGACGCTGTTCAACCCGGAGGCGCCTTGGGAGCCCTGGGCACCGCAACCGCAGTGGAACGGCAAGATGTTGATCACCCATGGTGGCAACTGCGGGGCCAAGTACACGCCGGGTAATGCACCGTTGGATGATTACTCGGGCACTTTCGGCGATATCCCGCTCATCGAGCCCAGCTACATCTATGCCTTGGGGCAGGGCTATGCCGTGCTATCGACGGCGCTGGCCAATACCGGGCACAACTGCGATGTGGCCCTGGCGGCCGAATCGATCATGATGGCCAAGGAGCGCTTTGTGGAGCAGTACGGCCCGCTGCGCTATGCCATTGGCACGGGTTGCTCGGGGGGCTCGATTGCCCAGCTGACCATCGCCAACGCCTACCCGGGGCTGTATCAGGGCCTGCTGACCATGTGCGCGTATCCGGACTCGCTGTCGGCCGGGCTGCAATTTGCCGACCTGCATCTGATGCGCAAGTACTTCGAAGACCCCAGTCGCTGGGCGCCAGGGGTGGTCTGGAACCCGTTGCTGTGGGGGCCGGTGGAAGGGCATTTGACGCATGTGAACGCCGTGGTCGCCGATGAGGGTTTGTTCAAGGCGGCGACCCAGACCACCGGCAACTGCGCCGGGGATGCCAGCTACGACCCCGAGACCAACCCGACCGGGCAGCGCTGCGGGATTCTGGAGTGGATGCCGCATATTCTCGGGCAGCGCGGTCCCGAAGTCTGGTCGGAAATCGAGCAGCAGGTCGGCTTTGGGTTCACCGGTATTCCGTTGGGTAACACCGGGGTGCAGTACGGCCTCAACGCCCTGCGCGCCGGGCTCATCACACCGGCGATGTTTGTTGATCTGAACGTCAAGATCGGTGGGCTGGATGTCGATATCCAGCCGCAGGCCGCCCGCACCCGGGCCGATCACCCGGCCGTGGGGAATGCGTATCGCAGCGGCATGATCAATATGACCAACAATCTGGATACGGTGCCGATTCTGACCTTCGTCGGACCCGATCCGGGGATTGCACACGATGCGCTGCATGCGTGGTGGATCCGCTGGCGCATCGAGCGCGAGCACGGCAGCGCCCGCAACCATGTGATGTGGGGTGGCCCGGTCCCGCTGCTCGGGGATCTCGAGTATGTCTACCGTGGGCTGGATGCCATGGACGCGTGGCTGGCGCAGGTCGAGGCCGACAGCAGCGACACACCGCTGGCCGACAAGATCTCTCGTAACCGGCCGGGCGATGTGCAGGATCAATGCGCGATTGTGGGGGGTGAGCCGGTATTGGGTGAGGTCTGCATTGACCTGCTGCGCCCGCTCTACGCCTACGGTACGCCGCGCACCGTCGCGGGCGACACCCGCACGGCAGACAACTTCGACTGCCAGCTCAAGCCGCTGGATCGCAATGATGACTACGGGCTGGTGCCGTTCACCGATGAGCAGTGGGCCCAGCTGGCCACGGCCTTCCCCGATGGCGTTTGCGACTACCGCGCACCCGGCCGGGCCAAGCAGCCGACGGTCGCCTGGCTGCGCTATGTGGACGACAACGGCCGCATGATCGTCGGTGGCGAGCCGCTGCCACCGCCGCCAGCCAACTCGGGCGCAGGCATGCAGGCGGCCGCATTCGACTACGGTCTGCGGTAGCGTCAGACCCGGCGAAACCCGACAGTGGCCGGCGCCGATGACATCGCCGGCCACTGTCATCAAACAATGATGTGACTGGGCAAGAATGCGGCGCTTCGTTCGCATCCTGCACCGTTCACATGCTCTCCAACACTTTGCGCGGCCTGCTGGTCATGGCCATTGCCGTCATCGTCCCTCCGGCCGCGGCCCAGGTGTCCGGCCCCAATGGGCCTCAGCTCAACATCGCCCACCGCGGCGCCTCGGCCTACGCGCCGGAGCACACGTTTTTTGCCTACGATCTGGCCATCGAGATGGATGCGGACATGCTGGAGTGCGATGTCCTGCTATCGGCCGACGAGGTCCCCGTGTGCATCCATGACACCACGGTAGACCGCACGTCGGACGCCAGTGGCGCGGTGTCGGACTACACCCTGGCCGAGCTTCGGGAGATGGACTTCGGCTCCTGGTTCAACACCCGGAACCCCACCCAGGCTGATGACGCCTTTGTGGGCGCCAAGATCGTGCCCTTCGAGGAGCAGCTCGACTGCTACCTGCGTATCAATCCCTTAATGCGCTTTCACGTCGAGACCAAGGATTCGGCCGGCGGCCGGGCCGAAGAGGTGCTCACCGAGTTACTGACGCGCAAGGGTTTGATCGACACCGGCGGAGGCCGAGTGGCCGACAGCAGCGTGCTGATGCAGAGCTTCGACCCGGCAAGCCTGGAGCGCATCAAAGCCTTGGCGCCCACACTGCCCACCGTGTACCTGTACGGCGCGCCGACCAACCTACGCAATCTGTCCATTCAGACGAGTGGCACCGGCGACGCTTACATGGATGCGTTCTCGCCCAACAACGCCAACATTCTCGCGGACCCTGCGGTCATCGATCGCTTCCATGCCAATGGTCATGACGTGCACACCTATACCGTCAACGACCGCCAGACCATGGACACGCTGCTGGGCTACGGCATCGACGGCATTTTCACCAACAATCCTGACATCCTGCGCGCTGCGATCGATGACCTGGGAACGGGGACCACGCCCGAGCAGCGCGGCAACCCCAGCGACTTTGAGCGCGGTTGTCCGGGCGTTGCCGGGCGGGTGGTCTCCAACCAGGGGCCGGGCGACATCTGGGCCCCGGCGCCCAGCGGGCGGGGTGTGGTGCTCGTGCAGGCAGCCGGTGAGCCGCCGGCCAATCCTGACGACGCGCCGAGCGACGCGGGTTCGGCTGTCGATAGCGGCGGCGGCGCTTTGAACCTGCTGAGCTTGGTCGCCCTGATCGGCCTGTTGTACCTCGGGCGCCGGGGGCGTAGTCGGCCGCTTTAGTCGGCCACAAGCGCGTCGCGCAGCACGCGCGAAGTCGAGGTGTGTTGAGAGGCTAGAGTGCAGTCACGTCGCAGGACTTCGGGCCGGAGCACTGGGCGACGCCAGGCCCAGCGGTTGGCACGCCGCGGTTGACCAGCGGGTGGGCTCGCGGCCATCGGCAGCTGAACCGTCCAGCGCTTTACGGGCAGGCTTGGTCACTCAAGCGCCTTCACTCGGATCGATTGCAAGCGCCCGGCTTCGTGCCTTCGCCCGCTGGATCATTCTGTACCCTGTTCAGGCCATCCTGGCGGCCAGCCAATCAGCGCAGTCTGCTCTGCGAGTCTTGGCCAAGCCACCTACGTTTCTACGATTCGATCGAGATCACTATGCGCTCACTGCTTGTCGCTTTGCTGGCGGCCACCCCTGTTGTTGCCGCCGCCTGGGACTACCCGGATACCCATCGCGGCGATGTCGTGGACGACTACCACGGCACCCAGGTCGCTGATCCCTATCGCTGGCTGGAGGACACCGACTCAGAGGTGACCGCGGACTGGGTGACGCGTCAGAACGCGATTACGGACCAGGTCCTGGCTGAAATCGATACGCGTGAGGGCTTCCGTGAGCGCCTGACCGAGCTCTGGAACTACGAGCGATTCGGCGTGCCGACGGTCAACGACGACTTGCTGCTCTACGAGCGCAACGATGGCTTGCAGAACCAGGCGGTGCTCTACCTGCAGACCGGCCTGGACGGCAAGCCGCGCGTGCTCATCGATCCCAACACCTTATCCGCCGACGGCACGGTAGCGCTGGCGGGTTATGCGTTGTCACCGAACGGGCGCTTCCTGGCTTACGCACTGGCCGAGTCCGGGTCGGACTGGCGCAGCATCCGCGTGCGCGATGTGGCCAGCGGCCGCGACCTGCTGGAGACGCTCACCGATGTGAAGTTCTCCGATATCGACTGGACGCGCGACAGCCTGGGCTTTTTCTACTCGCGGTATCCGTCCAAGGACGGCACCTTTGATGATCTGGCCAATCAGTCGTTGTGGTATCACCGTGTCGGGCGGTTGCAGTCCGAGGACGTACAAGTCTACGCCCGGCCGGACAAGCCGGAATGGGGTTTCGATGCGGCCGTGACCCGTGGTGGTCGCTACGTGGCCATCAGCACCTGGAGGGGCGCCGAAGAGAAGAATCAGCTCTTCCGCCTAGACCTGGGCGACGGCGATACTCCGAACTTCGACGGCCCCGTCACCCCAGTGGTCGATGGCTTCGTTGCGCGCTACGACGTGATCGGCAGCAGCGAGCACACGGTCTATGTGTTCTCCACCGAGAACGCCCCGCGTGGCCAGGTGATTGCCATCAACCTGGCCAAACCGGCCAAGACCCACTGGCGTACGGTCATCCCGCAGGGCGAGGAGACCATCGAATCCGTGGAGTTCGCCGGCGGACGGTTGGTGGTGGTGTCCATGCGTGATGCCGCCCACCGCATGCGGGTGTATTCCACGGCCGGCAAGCTGGAGCGCGAGATTGCACTGCCGGGGCTGGGTACCGTGGGCAGCGTGGCGGGGCAAGCTGACGATTCCACGCTGTTTTACTCCTACGAATCGTTCCTGCGCGCCGACACGATTTATCGGACCGATCTCAACACCGGCAAACGCGCGGCGTGGCAGTCACCGGACATCGACTTCAACGCCGATGACTACGTCACCGAGCAGGTGTTCTACACGTCCAAGGACGGCACGCGCGTGCCGATGTTCATTACCTACAAGAAGGGCATGAAGCCCACCGGCGACCATCGCACGCTGCTATACGGCTACGGCGGCTTTAATGTCTCGCTGACGCCGTACTTCCGCATTCATCGTCTGGCGTGGCTGGAGCGCGGCGGCGTCTTCGCACTGGCCAACCTGCGCGGTGGTGGCGAATACGGCGAGGCCTGGCACGCCGCCGGCACGCGGGAGAACAAGCAGAACGTGTTCGATGATTTCATCGCCGCGGGCGAGTACTTGGTCGAATCCGGCTGGACGGCGCCCGAGCACCTCGCGATCCAGGGTGGCTCGAACGGCGGGCTACTCGTCGGTGCCGTATCCAATCAACGCCCGGACCTGTTCGCTGCCGCCCAGCCGGCCGTGGGCGTGATGGACATGTTGCGCTTCCACAAATTCACCATCGGCTGGGCCTGGGTGCCGGACTACGGCAGCTCGGATGACGCCGAGGGCTTCGACTACCTCCACGCCTATTCGCCGTTGCACAACATCAAGCCCGGTACGGACTACCCGGCCACGTTGGTGACCACGGCGGATCATGACGATCGCGTCGTGCCCGGCCATTCGTTCAAGTACATCGCCGCCATGCAACACGCGCATGCGGGTGATGACCCCGTCGTCATCCGCATCGAGACCAAGGCCGGACACGGCGCCGGCAAACCGACCTCCAAGCGCATCGCCGAGGCGGCGGACGTCTATGCCTTTCTATGGCGCTACACGGGGGGCTGAATCAGGGTCTTTGGCGAGCGGACGGCAGCCCCCGATCTAGCCGACCGGGGTGTCGGTTTCGCGTCTGAACAGTTTGGAACCCCGACTGGCTTGGTCTGCAGTCGATCGAGTGATGTCGTGCGGGTCATGTCGGATCAGAGAGAGCGGGCTCGCTACCTGCTCTCATCTGTGCGCCAGTTCCCCTGAATGGAGGATGTAAGGGACTTCGGGTGGGGCGCTCATGGCGGATTGGCGTTAGTGTCGGCAGCCGGAATCAAAGGCTGATGAGTCATGGACGACGCAAGCAGAATGTTGTGGGTTGCTGCACTGGTGCTCTCACCGAGTGTCTTCATCGCGGGCTGCGGCTCGGGCGACGATGAGGATGACGGAGGCACGCAGCCTCCCGTGATGGTCGTCGACGCGGATGCCGACGGGATTGCGGACGCCGACGACAACTGCCCAGCGGTTGCCAATCCCGATCAGTCAGATCGAGATGCCGATGGCCAAGGTGATGCCTGCTCGGGGGATGCGGATGGCGATGGCATCGCGGATGCGGACGATCCAGATGACGACAACGACGGTGTGCCGGATGACGACGAAGTTCGCGCTGGGACCAATCCGGCTGTCGCGGATTCTGACAACGATGGCGTGCTCGATGCCGACGAGGACGCTGACGGTGACGGTGTCACCGATGCGCGGGAGCGTGAACTGGGCACCGACCCGCTGGACCCGACATCAGTCTCGTTCTTCGGCCCGCGTCATGCGGTCGGGATTGCGGCACCTCGGTCCAGCGATGTTGTCGCGCCGACAGTGCATGATGTCAATGGCGATGGCTACGGAGACATTCTTCTGATTGCAGAGGGGGCCTCTGGCGACTCCACCACCGTGCTGGGGCTGAACGCAGGCAGTGCAACCCCGGAGCCAGATCGTCGTTTCTTTCTTCAGGAAACGTTGCTGGATGAAGCCGGAGCAGCGATCAGCGCCGGGCAACTGGAGCCTGATGACTTGCTCGAGGTGGCGGTCTCGCTCGACGACAACCGGATCGCAGTCGTGCAACTGGATGCTGAAGGCCGACGTCGCTCAACACAGTTTCCGATTAACCGTATTCCGCCTGCAAACGAGTTGCTTATGGCGGATCTCGACGGACAAGGCTCACTGGAGTTGATTGCCGCAACCCGCGCACTGTTCGACCCTGACCATCCCACTCTGAGCTGGTACAGCTCGGCTGACTACAGATCCCCCAGGGCGATTGACGATGTGGGCGGTTCGGTGGATGTCGATGTGTTTGACCTGGGCGGCGATGGGGCGCCCGACCTCATCGCGACGTGGCCGGGTAGGGAGCAGATTCGCTGGTACGAAAACCAGCTGTCGACGGGCGCCGACCCGACATTCGCCCTCAGTGGGTCGCTGGATAGTAGTGATGTATTTTCAGTTGAGCTCGCGCACGTCGACGACGACGGCGTTCTGGACCTGTTTGAAAGTGTCCGTGGCGTGGCTGGAGAAGCCGGCCGAGACCGCGTCCAGGTGGCTTTTCGCCGCGGCCAGGCCAGCCAGGCCGGGACGCTGAGCTTTGCCGAGCGGCAAGTGCTCTTCGAAGCAGAAGTCCAGAGCAACGGCACGGCTTATTTTGACCTGCATGCGGTTGACCTCGACGGGGATGGCTTGAGCGAGCTGGTGCTCGGGTCGCGGGCTAACACGTTGACCGAACCGCGCGTACAGACGCTCACGATGATTCGTGCGCTCAACCCTCGAGCCAGTGGCGCGGCGCTGCAATTCTCCCCGCCCTTGCCGGTTGATATCTCGATCTCATCCACGGACGCCCACCCGGTTCTGCACGACTTTGATCAGGATGGGGATCTCGATGTTCTGGCGCATCTAAGCGTGCTTGGTGGTTCCGGTGCGCGCTACTACTGGTTGCAGAACAACCGCGGGCTAGACAGCGACGCCGATGGCATGATCGACGCGCAAGAGGTCGATCTGGGGCGAGATCCCTTTGACGCTTCGGATGCGCGGTCTCGCTAGCGGCGAGAGTGGTCGCTTTCTACGGATGAACGAGCAATCAGGCGTCGAGCGTTTGTCACTCGATATTCTGCACCTGATTACCTATGGCGCGAATAAACTTTTTCATATCAATGCTTTATTTGCGGGGCGCCCCGGCTAGTTACACTTTCAGCTACAAAGCATGCGTTGCTCGGCACGTCCGCTGAATCGGCGAAGCGGGGCACCTATGGAGGATAGCGCTCTGGTGCAGGATTTGCGCGGACGACTGGCGAAAACCAGTCCAAAGCCGCCTGTCGTCGTTGCAGTAGGCTCGTACAAACATAAAACCGATTGACAATCGGTATTAACCTGTCAGGCTCGATGCCTCCCGTTAACCGACCGGCTTCCCGATGCAGAAGGCCATTTCGTTGCCGCTCGGCGATCTCGAATTGCAGGTCATGGAGCACCTGTGGTCATCAGGTCAGGCAGACGTTCGTTCGACCCACGAGGCGCTGGGCGGCCAACACTCGCGCAAGCTGAATACAGTTCAGTCCACGCTGGATCGGTTGTTCCGCAAGGGGCTCCTTGATCGAAAGAAGATCAGTCGGGCCTTTGTGTACTCCGCCAAGGTGGATCGTGAATCGCTGTTGCTGGGGAGCATGCAGTCGATTGCGGACACGCTGGGCGAGATCGATCGCGGCGCGCTGCTGGCATCTTTCCTGGAGCTTCACGGTGAAGACGACGCCGAGCTGGACCGGCTCCAGGCTCTGATTAACGCGCATCGCGCCAAAAACGCGGAGCGATAGCGGTGCCTCCAAACGACGAACTGGTTGCACTTGCGCTATTGCTGCTCGGCTGCTTCGTGCTGGTGAGCACGGTGCTCGCTGTCCTGTCCGTTGCGATCCGTCCGCTGGTCAATGGGTGGCCGGCGAGCGCCAGATTGCGAGCCTCGACGCTGCTGCTGGTCTCGCCGGTCATTTCGGCCTCGGCTCTGGCGATGCTGGCGTCGGCCCCACACCTGTGGGCAACCGTCATGGACCATTGCGCACTGCACGCCGCCGATCATGGTTGCGGGTGGCATTTGCCCATTGAAGGCACCCGTTCTGCGGGGATGACGTTAGCGACGGTCTTGTCGGTTTTTGCTCCGCTCATGTCATTCAAGGCCGCCCGTGTCATCTCGCAGCATCGGCGGCTGCAGCGATTGCTGGCTCTAGCCAGATTTGATCATGATTTGGGCGCATTCCGTCTGCCCATTGCAGCACCGATGGCGTTCACAGCCGGCCTGCTGCGGCCGGGCATTTATCTGAGCGACGGCCTGCTTGATGCACTGAACTCGGGGCAGATTCAGCAAGTCCTCGCCCACGAACAGGCCCATGTGGCACGACGAGACGGCCTGCTTAAACTCGGGCTCTCGGTGTTGTCGGCGGGTCATTGGCCTGCCGTACGCAGGCAGCTATTTAGGGATTGGGAACTCGCCTGCGAGCAACGCTGCGACGCGGCCGCTGCCGAAACGCCCAGCAAGGCGACCGATCTTGCAGAATGTCTGGTCCGCGTCGGGCGGCTCACGCTCGCGCACCAACCGGTGGGTCCGTCCGTGTGCAGATTGGATGGCGGACACTTGGAGCAACGCATCTGGGCTTTGCTGGAGCCCGCCGAGCGACCCTCCCGGACCAGCCATCTTCTGCTCGCGGCGGCATTCGCCGCGGTGTTGACGACTGTTGCGAGCTTGGCTCCACCAGTCCATCTGCTGCTTGAGCAGATCACTTGAATATGATGCGCGCCAGTGTTGAGGGACGATCTGCATGGCACGCCGCGCTGCTAATGCTCATTTGCGCGGCCGTGCCCGCCTTTGCGAGTGCAGACCCGAGAGTTCAAGAACTCAGTCTTGATCAAGCTGAAGCGCTCCTGATGTCGCAACCGCACATCAGCCAACGCCTAGCCGCTGCGAGAGCGGGTGCCTCGGGCGAACAACGCGCCGCCGGCCGATGGGCCAACCCTGTGTTGGAGCTGTCCGACGAATCCGTGTCTGGCGGCGGCCAATCGGAGGACGAGCGCAGCATCTGGATTCGGCAATCGCTGGATTTGTCCCGCGTGCGCAGGCAACGCAGCCTTGCGGCCGCGGCAGAGGGCGGCGCCCGGGTTGCCGACACGCAGCACGGCGTCAGGTTGCTGATTCAGCAATTGCGCAATTCCTACTTCAACGCGCTCTACTGGCAGCAGCGCACGCGACTGCTCGCCGATGCACGCACGCGGATCGAACGGTTGATCACGATGATTACCGAGCAGGTCGCACGCGGTGAAACTGCGCAGTTTGATTTGCTTAGACTCGAGCAGCAGCAGGTGAGCGTGTCCGCACGTGAGGCAGCTTCCGCAGCCCGGGCAGATCGTGATCACCAGCGACTACTGGCTTTACTGGGGCTGGGAACCCAGCAAGGACTCAGGCTGACCGACCCACTCATTCCGCCTGCACCGCCCGACTTAGTTTCGCTGCTCGAACAATTGCCAAGGTTGCCGGTCCTACGGGCTGCGCAGGCGCGTCTTGACGCGGCGCAAGCGTCGCTGCGCGCCGAACAGCGCACGCGTATCCCGGAAATAACCCTGGGGCTGGGCCACCGGACGGTTGAATCCAATGGGATGGAGCAAGACGGCGCGCTAGTGGCACTGGAAGTACCGCTGCCACTGTTCGATCGCCGCAGCGACCAGCGACAGATCGCGGCTTCAAACGTTGAATCAACGACCGCCGAACTCACCGCCCTGCAACAGCAAGTTGCAGGCGATGTTCGCGGACTTTGGGCAGCGGCAACACGGCTTCGGGGGCAGGCAATGCGGATCACCGAGGAAGCCGAACGCTCATCATCGGCAATGCTGATGGCCGCCGAGACGGGTTACGCCGAAGCAGAGCTCAGCGTGCTCCAGCTGACCGACGCGTTGGACACGGTTTTGAGCACGCTGCTGAACGCACACGACCTCACCTGGGCAGCCAGAGCTGCTCACAACGAACTGCACCGCTACACGCTGGATGACTCCAATGAATGAAAGACGCTTGACCGAAACCACGGCGCGCCACGTGGCATGCACCTTATTGGCGGCGTGCACGCTCATGATCGGCACGGCAACGGCTGGCGGCGATCACGAGGACGGCCATGATCATGGTCACGGACACTCTGATGCACCCGCGACCGAAGCCTTCTTCCCAGAAGACGGCGAGTCCGACTCAGGGGAAACGAACAAGCACGCCGCGGCGGATTGCCCTCCAGCCACGTCAGGCCCAAAGTCCAAACAGCAGCCGTCAGACCGCATGGATGTCGGCAAGCAATCTGCGAGCGCAAGCTGCCCGCCGAGGCAGGCTGGCGGCCACCACGCCCATCGCGGTGATGGCGACCATGACGCAGACCGGGGCCGCTCGCACGCGGCGCATGACCACCCTCACTAGACCGATGCGCGCCATCGGATCAGCAGTGTTGGCCCTCGTGCTCGTCAGTCTCATGGCCGCGTGCAGTCACGACCACTCCCACGAGGCGGGGCACGGCCACGATGACCATGGGAATGACCATCACGCGCACGGTCATGGCGATGCTGACGACGGCCGTCCGACAGTCGTCATCACGCATTTCACCGGCAGCAGCGAACTGTTCATGGAGTACCCGGCACTGGTCGTCGGTGAGGAATCACGCTTTTTGGCGCACTTCACGCGGCTGGCCGATTTCGCACCGGTTCGCGATGGGGTGCTGGACGTCGAGCTACTTCAGCAAGGCCGCCTGAAAGCGCGCTTCCGCGTCCGCGCGCCTGCGCGGGATGGATTGTTCACGCCGGTCATCCAGCCGCGGGAACCGGGCGAGTACGACCTGGTGCTGAAACTGTCCGGCGAGGATCTGAACACCACGCACGCTTTGGGCAAGGTCGACGTCTACGCCACAATCGACGCCGTCCCCCCCGCGGAGGATGTTCCGGACAGTGGCGTGAGCTACCTCAAGGAGCAGCAGTGGCAAGGCGAATTTGACTTGGCACAAGCTGACGTCCGAGCAGTGCAGGCATCCGTTCCCGCATCAGCGACCATCACCGCACCGCCCGATCGCTTTGCCACGTTGCGCGCTCCCAGTGCCGGAATCGTCGCATCAACGGCGGAAGGCTTTCCCTCGATCGGGGCTCGTGTCGAGCGCGGGCAACAACTGGCCACGTTGCGGCCACTGCTGTCCGCTGGGACGGATGCCGCGACACTGAATCTTGCGCTCGAGCGTGCAGAAGCCAATGAGCGCCTCGCACAGCAGGACCTGGCGCGCCATCGCCGCTTGTTCGCGTCCGGCGCCATTGCCGAGCATCGCGTTCACGAGGCGGAAAACACGCTGGAGGTGGCACGGGCCGAGACGCGTGCGGCGCGCGCCCGGGTCGTGCAACTTGCTAACGCCACGTCCAGGGCAGGGATTGCCATCATCGCCCCGATCTCCGGTCGATTAGTAGATTTGCGGATCACACCCGGCGCGGTCGTGGAGGTCGATTCCATGCTGGCGCAAATTGCTGGCGACAGCGAGCTGTGGCTGCGCGCCGATGTCGCCGAGGCGGATGCGCCCCGGATCAGCCGTCCTGACGGTGCCTGGTTTGACCTGGGTGATCGTCGCGTCCGCTTGGACGTTGGTGACAATGCACACTTGATCGCCGTGGGCGGGGTGATCGATGACACCCGCCGGACCTTGCCCGTCATCCTGGGTTTCGCTACCTCGGACGTCGGCCTGCGGATCAACCAGCGTGTGGCCGCCCACATCCTGACGGGCGAACAGGTTCAGGCTGTCACCGTCCCTCGCAGCGCGCTGATTGACGACGGGGGGCAACCGATCGTCTACGTACAGCGCGGCGGAGAGACCTTCGAGCGCCGCGCGGTGCGTACCGGTCTGCGCGACGCAGAGTTCGTCGCGATCACCCATGGGCTCGCAGCCGGGGAGCGCGTTGTCAGTCAAGGGGCCTACGACGTGCATCTCGCCGCAGCAGACCCGGCCGAAGCCGGCCACGGCCACGCGCACTAGGTTGATTGATGATTGAAGCGCTGATCCGTAGATCGCTGGCCAACCGTGCTCTGGTGCTGGCTGCAGCCCTGGTCTTGCTGACCTGGGGCGCGTGGCAGGCGTTGCGGACACCGGTCGATGTCTTCCCCGACCTGACAGCGCCTTCCGTCACGGTCGTCGCCGAAGTGCATGGCCTGGCGCCCGAGGAGGTCGAGCGGCTCGTGACCTTCCCGATCGAAACCGCCATGAATGGAGCGTCCGGCGTGCGGCGTGTGCGCTCGAACACCGGCGTCGGGCTGGCCGTCATCATCATTGAGTTCGACTGGCAGACCGACATCTATCGCGCGCGCCAGATCGTGACAGAGAAGTTGCAAGCCGCCCGCAGCGAGCTGCCGCCTGACATCCCCACGCCCACGCTGGCACCGATCACGTCCGTCATGGGCGAAGTCATGTTCATCGCGCTGGTATCGGATCAGCATGACGAGATGACGCTGAAAACCACGGCGGATTGGCTGCTGCGTCGGCGGCTGCTGGCGGTGGCGGGCGTCGCGGAGGTCATCCCGATCGGTGGATTGACCCGGCAATATCAGGTGCAAGTGCACCCCGAGCGCCTGGCCGCCTACAACCTGACGCTGGAGTCGGTGATCGCCGCCGTCGGCCAGACCAATACCAGCGCAAGCGGTGGCTTCGTGGTTGAGAACGCGCAGGAGTTCCTCATTCACGCCCGCGGCCGTGTCCAGTCCGTGCATGACATCGCCGCCACTGTGGTTGCAACACGCGATGGCTTACCGATCGCCGTACGGGACATCGGCTCGGTGGTCTCAGGTCCGGCGCCACGTCGAGGCACCGGCAGCTACCGTGGGCAGAGCGCCGTCGTGCTGGGCATCCAGAAGCAGCCGGAAGCCAATACGCTGGCGCTCACCGAGCGCCTGGATGACACGCTGGCGGACATCCAGCAGTCCTTGCCCGACGGCATGCGCATCGAAACCGATGCCTTCCGACAGGCGGACTTCATTCGCCTGGCCATTGATAATCTCTCGGTGGCCATTCGCGACGGCGCACTGCTGATCGTGTTGATCGTCTTCGTGTTCCTGATGAGCGGCCGGGCCACGCTGATCACGCTACTGGCCTTGCCGCTGTCGGTGATTGTCACTCTGCTGGTGCTCAAGGCTCTGGGGGCGACCATCAACACCATGACCCTGGGCGGCATCGCCATCGCGCTCGGGGCCCTGGTCGATGACGCCATCATTGCGGTCGAGAACATTGTTCGGCGGCTGCGGGAAAACCACGGCAAGCCGGCTTCCGAGAAGCGCGCGCGCTTTGCCGTTGTGCTGGACGCAACGCGCGAGATTGAGTCCTCGATTGTATTCGCCACGCTGATCATCATCCTGGTCTTCCTGCCGCTGTTCTTCCTGTCCGGCGTCGAAGGGCGGCTGCTTCAACCCCTGGGGCTGGCCTACGTGGTGTCGCTGGGTGCTTCGCTGCTCGTCGCGCTAACCGTCACGCCGGTGCTCGGCCACCTGATGCTGCCCAATTCAGCGACCGTCCGCGCGGGCCGAGACGGTCCGCTGGTGGACTGGCTGAAGCGGGTCTACCGCCCCGTCCTCAACGCGTCGCTGCGCACCTGGTGGCTGCTGGCCGTACTTGCGGGCGCGTTGTTCGTTGCTGCGATCGTTGCTCTGTTCTCTGCAGGCCGCGCCTTTCTTCCAGAGTTCAACGAGGGAAGCCTGACCATTGGCGTGGTCGCGCTGCCGGGGACGTCGCTCGAAAAATCAGATGCGATCGGTCAACGCGTCGAACGAATTCTGCTCAACACACCCGAAGTCATCGCCACGGCCCGGCGCACCGGTCGCGCTGAACGTGATCCGCATGCACAGGCCGTCTATGCCTCTGAAATCGACGTCAGCTTGCGCCCCAGCGATCGTGGCAAGGCGGCGCTGCTGGAGTCGCTGCGCGACGAACTCAGCGCCGTCGCGGGTGCCAACATCATCCTTGGCCAGCCGATTTCGCACCGCATCGATCACATGCTGTCCGGCACACGCGCCAACATCGCGGTGAAGATTTTCGGCGATGACCTGGCGGAACTGGATCGCCTCGCACAGCAGGCGGAGGCGCTGATGACCAATGTGCCCGGCGCAGTCGATGTTTCATTGGCCAGCCAGTCCCAGATTCCGTTCATCGACGTCAAGCTCAAACGCGGTGCCATGGCGCAGTACGGCGTGACAGCGGCGCAAGTCAGTCATTTCGTCGAAGCCGCGTTTACGGGCGTGACGGTATCCCGCGTGCTGGAAGACGACGCCGCCTTTGATCTTGTCGTGCGGTTCCCGCCCGATGCAAAAACCGACTTCGAATCCGTGCGCAACGCCCGGCTGATCACATCAACCGGCGCGCATGTTCCGCTGCATGCCCTTGCCCATCTTCGTCGCACGCGGGATGCAAACACGATCAGCCGCGAGAACGTGCAGCGGCTACGCGTCGTTGTCGCCAATGTGGCCGACCGAGACCTCGTCAGCGTCGTTGAGGACATCCGCACGCGGCTTGCCACTGAGATGACGCTGCCAACCGGCTACTACATTGAATACGGGGGGCAATTCCAAAGCGCTGAGCAGGCCACGCGGACGCTTTTGGTGCTCAGTGGGATTGCGGTTGTCGGCATCTTCGTGCTGCTGATGATGGCGCTGGGCACAGCGCGAGATGCCGGGCTGGTGATGCTCAATCTGCCGCTAGCACTGATCGGAGGCGTCGCGGGCGTTTACCTCGCGGACGGCGTGTTGTCGATTGCTGCGATCATCGGGTTCATCACGCTGTTCGGTATCGCCACGCGCAACGGCGTGATCATGATCGACCATATCCGGCGGCTGCAACTGACCGGCGAAGAGCAGGCGCTACGTGCTGCTGTGCTGCGTGGTGCAGAAGAGCGTCTGGCACCGATTCTGATGACAGCGCTTGCTACCGCACTGGCGTTGATCCCGCTGGCGCTGAGTTTGGGCAAGCCGGGTAGCGAGATTCAGGCACCGATGGCACTGGTCATACTCTGCGGCCTAGCCACCTCGACCGCACTCAACATGTTGGTCGTCCCGGCGCTGTATGCACGATTTGGCAGCGCAACGCAGCGTGGTGCTTCCGCTCGGACGTGAAGTCGTTGCTCACGAGCTCACGGGCAACGTGAACACGGCCGCCACCTGACAGGTGGGTCTGAGTAACAGCTCCTTGCGTGAACGCTCGCCTGAACATCCCCGCGTCGTCACGCACGGTGCTTCGGCCCGTATGTAGCGTCGCAAACTACCGGATGCCATAGACACTTCAAGGAAGCACACTCGAAAGTCCGCGTTGATGAACGCATCCAAGATCGAGGGACACTTCGGGAGGTCGGCCTCTGGCACTTTCCGGACTGCGTGTGCCAGCGCCGGCTTTAGGTCGCGTGCTGCCGGTCAAACTGTTGGCGCTGGCGTTCAGAGTTGCAGCGAGGAGTGGATGGCTGAACGCCAAGGGTCAATCACGTGGATTAGAAAGACGGCAGGCCACACGTTTTTTGCCCTGCGACCGACACATCCAGGTGCTGCGCTCTGCTGATCGGGGGCTGCGGCTGAAAATCAGCGACTGACAACGACCCGGGCGTTCGCAGTATCCACGATTCAAGCTAGGCTGGCTCCTCAGCGCACCTTTCCTTGACGATTCTTGCTTAGCTTCTCGGGGGCGAATGGGGTAGATCCCCGGCCGGAGCTCGGTGTTGAGCCCGGTCAATTGCAGTCTAGATACAAGTCAAACCCAAGAAACCCTCAGGCCGTCTGCGGCGCTGCGAAGAAAAAAGATCATTAAATTCAAGAATATATATTCATATCGGGCGCTGCATGAAACTTGGAGCGGCGTCACTCGATGTTCTGCACCTGCTCCCGCATCTGCTCGATCGCGACTTTCAGTTCCACCGCCAGGCGGGTGATTTCTGCGTCTTGTGACTTGGAGCCCAGGGTGTTGGCTTCGCGGTTGAGTTCCTGAATCAGGAAGTCGAGGCGACGGCCAACGGGGTCCTTGCGTTGCAGGATGTTGTGGATTTCCTGCACGTGGGCGGTGAGTCGGTCGAGTTCTTCTGCGGCGTCGGTCTTGTTGAGCAGCAGCAGGAATTCCTGCTCGATGCGGGCAGGGTCGAGTTCGGTTTTAAACTCGGCGAGACGGTCGCGCAGGCGCTGTTCCCATTCCGTGCGGATGGCGGGCAGGCGGGCGGTGACGTCTGCCACCAGCGATTCAATTTGGTTTGCGCGATCGGTGAGCAGGGCGGCGAGCTTGCTACCCTCGCTGCGGCGGGCTTCGGCCAGCGCGGTCAGGGCTTCATTCAGGGTGTCGAGGGCGGCTGCGTTGAGCTGGGCTTGATCGACACCTTGTTCGACCAGCACGCCGGGCCAGCCGAGCACGCGGAGCGGGTCGGGGGCCTGGGTCTGGACGCGGCTGGTCACTTCGCTGATGGCGGCGGACAAGGCATCCAGCCGGTCGGTATCGATGTCCAGGCGATTGCTGGTGGTATCCGCCAACTCCAGCTTGAGCGAGGCTTCGCACTTGCCGCGTGCCACCTGCTTGCTGATTCGGGCGCGAAACTCCGACTCCAGCGCCCGCATGGGCTCCGGCAGTCGGAAGCTGACGTCCAGGTAGCGATGGTTAACAGTGCGCAGCTCCCAGGCCAGCTGCCCCCACTCGCCCGAGGCCTGTCGGCGGGCGAATCCGGTCATGCTCTTGATCATGCGGGGGAGTATCGCAGATCGGCCCGGAGCGAGGCCGAAGCCGTCGGTATACTCCGCGCCCATGACGACTTATCAACGACCCAGTGGCCGCGCGGCTGATCAGCTGCGCGAGGTCACCCTCACCCGCCATTTCACCAAGCATGCGGAGGGCTCCGTGCTGGTCAGCTTCGGCGACACACGTGTGCTGTGCACCGCGTCGGTCGATGAGCGGGTGCCGCCCTGGCTGCGTAACGAAAACCGGGGTTGGGTGACGGCCGAATACGGCATGCTGCCGCGCTCCACCCACGACCGCATGGGCCGCGAGGCGGCTCGTGGCAAGCAGAGCGGGCGCACCCAGGAAATCCAGCGACTCATTGGCCGCAGCCTGCGGGCCGTTGTGGATCTCGAGGCGCTGGGCCAGCGCCAGATCACCTTGGATTGCGATGTGCTGCAGGCCGATGGCGGCACGCGCACGGCGGCTATCACCGGGGCGTATGTGGCGCTGGTGGATGCGGTGAACGGGTTGCTGGAGCGCAAGCAGCTCAAACGCGACCCCATCCACGGGCACGTGGCGGCGATCTCGGTCGGCATATGTGGCGGCACGCCGGTGCTGGATCTGGACTATGCCGAGGATTCCACGGCGGAAACCGACATGAACGTGGTGATGAACGATGCCGGGGGCTTTATTGAGGTGCAGGGCACGGCCGAAGGGCATGCATTCCAGCGCGATGAACTCGATGCGCTGCTGGAGTTGGCCGGCAGCGGTATTCGTGAGTTGGTGGCCATGCAGCAGGCTGCGCTGGCTGCCGCATCCTGACCATGAGCAAGCAACTGGTGCTGGCCACCGGCAATGCCGGCAAGCTCAAGGAAATGCGGGCCATGCTCGCGCCGCTGGGTTACACGGTGCGCTCGCAGGCCGAGTTTGCCGTGGAGCAGCCGCCGGAGACCGGCAGCACGTTTATCGAAAACGCGCTGATCAAGGCCCGTGCCGCAGCGCAGGCCACCGGGTTGCCTGCGATTGCTGATGACAGTGGTATCGAGGTGGCCGCCCTCGGCGGTGCGCCGGGGGTTCGGTCGGCGCGTTACGCCGGCGGGCACGGTGATGATGCCGCCAACAACACCAAGCTGCTGGAAGCCCTGGCCGGCGAGCGGCGCCGTCAGGCGCGGTTTCGCTGCGTGTGCGTGTGCCTGCGGCATGCGGATGATCCGGCCCCGCTCATCGCCCAGGGTGTCTGGCCCGGCAGCATTGTTGAACAGCCCCGTGGCGTAGATGGTTTCGGTTACGACCCGGTGTTTCTTCCTGCTGGTGAGCAGCGTACGGCGGCTGAATTGACCGCCGACGAAAAGAACCGGGCGAGTCACCGTGGCCAGGCGGTTGCGGCACTGGTCACCCAGTTGCGCATCGAACCGCTCTAGTCGATGACCGCTCGGCCACTGGGGCTTTATGTGCACCTGCCCTGGTGCGTGGCCAAGTGCCCGTACTGTGATTTCAATTCGCATGGCCTAAATGGCCGTCGTGTGGACGAGTCCGGCTACACCCAGGCCCTGCTTCGCGACCTCGATTTTGAACAGGCGGCGGCGCAGCCGGGGCGGCCGCTCACCAGCATTTTTTTTGGTGGGGGCACGCCCAGCCTGTTTTCTGCTGATGCCATCGGGCAGGTGCTGACCCGCGCCGAACAGCGGTTTGGCTTTGCCAATGACATTGAAATCACGCTGGAAGCCAACCCCGGCGCCAGCGATGCCAGTCGCTTTGCGGGTTACCGCGCGGCGGGCGTCAATCGTCTGTCCATTGGCATCCAGAGTTTTGACAATGCCCAGCTCCGTCGCCTGGGGCGCGTGCACGACGCTGATGCGGCCCGTGCAGCCGTGGCCGATGCCCGCGCGGCCGGCTTCGACAATCTCAATGTCGATGTCATGTTCGCGCTACCCGAGCAATCGCTGGCGCAAGCCTTGGTGGATCTGGACGCAGCCATCGCGCTGCAACCCGAGCATCTGTCCTGGTACCAGCTCACGCTGGAGCCGGGGACGGCGTTTGCCCGGCGCCCCCCGCCGCTGCCAGCCGAAGACACGGCCGTGGCGATCTGGGAGCAGGGGCAGGCCCGCCTGGCCGAGGCCGGTTTTGAGCAGTATGAAGTGTCGGCCTATGCCCGGCCGGGCCGGCGCTGTCGGCATAACCTCACCTACTGGCAGTTCGAGGAATACCTGGGCGTGGGGGCCGGGGCGCATGGCATGGTCGGGCTGCAGCGTCGGGCGCGGGTGCGGCGTCCGGGCGGCTTCATCCGGTCGGCGGGCGGCGCGGACGTATTGGACGATTCGCGCTACATTGAGCCACAGGATCGCCCCATGGAGTTCCTGATGAATGCACTGCGCCTCAACAATGGGTTCACAGTCGAGCAATTCCGGCTCGCAACCGGCCTCGAAGCCGCCGCACTGGAGCCCGGACTGGCACGGGCCCTGGCGCTGGGTACGCTGGAGCAAATCGATGACCGCATTCGCCCCACCGCGCTGGGTCGCCGTCATCTCGATGATGTGCTGGCGGGGTTTTGACGATGGAACCACTGACCGAACACCCCACACACTGCCCCTATTGTGGTGAGCCGATCACCCTGCTCATTGATCACAGCGGTGGCTCCCAGTCCTACGTCGAAGACTGCTTCGTCTGCTGCCAGCCCATCGTGGTGCAGGTGGTGGAGGGCGACGACGGTTTTCAGGTGGACGTCAGTCCCGAGAACGATTGATCCGACCCGCCCTGTCCGGCCTGCACAAGGCATGGACGCCCTCGCTGCATCCGTTCTGATCAGCGCTCCGAACCCACCTGTACAGCTGTTGTCTAACCGTCGCCGCTGCCGCGATGATGACTCGGCGTTGTCCAGGGCAGTATGCCCCTATTTTGTGGTTCAAGGAGTCTTCAAGCCATGAACGAAGTTGTTGAAGAGGGCCAGTCATTCCGGATTGGGGCGGTCGAGCGCGCCACGGGCATCCCCGCCAATACCATTCGGGTCTGGGAGCGACGCTACGGGCTGGTCAACCCGGCGCGCGACGAAACCGGGACCCGGCTGTATTCTCAAGATGACGTTGAGTACCTGCGTCAGGTGCGCAGCCTGATCGACGCCGGGGACTCCATCGGCTACATCGCCACGCTGGACAAATCGCAGATTCCCGCTCGGATCGAGTCGCTGGCTTCGATGCCCAACCGCGGCAATTTGCGGCGGCGGCGCACCGGGCTTGCTCCGCTGCTGCTCGTCGGGCCAACGCTGGGTGATCGCCTCGGCGACATCGATCTGCCCGGCTATACCATTCACGCGAGTTATGCCTCGCCCGCCGAGGCGCGACAGGCGTCTTTGCCCACCCATTCGAATGCGATTGCCGTTGTCGAGACCGAGCAGGTCACGCGTTCCATGGCGCAGGAGCTGGCCGCCTGGCGGGACGATGCCAGCCTCACCGCGTTAATCGTCGTGTACAGCTATGCGCGCAAATCGGATCTGGAGGCGATTCGCGACCTCGGCCTGCTGGTGCTGCGCGAGCCCATCGATGCCGAGATGCTCCGCCATGTGCTGCTCACCCGGAAATACTGGCTTGCACCGGAAGAGCAGCCCGGGGACTACCTGTCCGAGCCGATTCCCCCGCAGCTGTTCACCAAGAAGGAATTGGTCGCCCTGGCGCTGGTTCAGACCAGTGTCAGCTGCGAATGCCCTCGCCACTTGGCCGAGCTGCTCATCTCGTTGAGTGCATTCGAGCGCTACTCACAGCTTTGCGAGGATCGCTCGACCGAAGATGCCGCCGTTCACGCCATGCTGCGGGGTGCGACCGCCCACGCACGGGCCACGATGGAGGCTGCGCTTAAGCGGGTCGTCGACCACGAAAAAATCGACTTGTCGGAGCTGCGTTAGGGCCATCCGGCGCTGTTGCTCCGGCCACCCGTGTGTTCCGGCGCAACCAAGGAGCCGGGCGGTGGCCGGGGTTAATTCACGGCCTGCATTGGCGACATGCCAGTGCGGGCCGCATAATCGCCGTCCCGCTTTTCACGGCAATCTACGGTTATGAGCAATCCCGACAGGCGCCAGGCGGCGCTGGACTACCACGCCAAGCCTCGGCCAGGAAAACTCGGGATCGCCATTACCAAGCCGTTTACCACGCCTAGCGAGCTGGCTCTGGCCTACTCGCCCGGTGTGGCCGAGCCGGTGATCGAGATCGAGAAAAACCCCGACGACGCCTTCAAGTACACCTCCAAAGGCAATCTGGTCGCGGTGATCACCAACGGCACGGCGGTGCTGGGTCTGGGGCGCACCGGTGCGCTGGCCTCCAAGCCGGTGATGGAAGGCAAGGCGGTGTTGTTCAAGAAATTCGCGAATGTCGACGTCTTTGATATCGAGGTCGACGCGCCCGATGCCGACGACTTCATCGAAACCGTCAAGCGCATTGCCCCGACTTTCGGAGGCATCAACCTTGAAGACATTGCCGCGCCAGACTGCTTTTACGTCGAGCAGGCGCTGAGCGATGCGCTGGATATCCCGGTGTTCCACGACGATCAGCACGGCACCGCGATCATCATCTGCGCCGGACTGCTTAACGCCTTGTCCTACCAGGGCAAAACGCTGGAGCAGGCGCGCATCGTCTGCGTGGGTGCGGGGGCCGCCGGCATTGCTTCAATGAATCTGCTGCAGGCGCTGGGTGCCGATGCGAACAACATCATCATGTGCGACAGCAAGGGTGTGGTGCATAGCGGCCGCACCGACCTGAACGCGCAGAAGCAGGCGTTTGCGGTCGATACGGACTTGCGCACGCTGGAAGACGCCATGAGCGGCGCCGATGTTTTTATCGGTGTGTCCGGCCCGGGGCTGGTCTCGCAGGCCATGGTGCAATCGATGGCGCCCAAGCCCGTGGTGTTCGCGCTGGCCAACCCGACGCCGGAAATCCTGCCTGAAGAGGCGCATGCGGTGCGCGATGACCTGATCATGGCCACCGGGCGCAGCGATTACCCGAATCAGGTGAACAACGTCTTGTGTTTTCCGTTCCTGTTTCGCGGTGCGCTGGATGTGCGGTCTCGCTCGATCAACCACGCCATGCAGATCGCGGCGGTCCATGCCATCGCCGATCTGGCGCGCCAGCCGGTGCCGGAGGTGGTGAAGGATGCCTACGACGCGCCCGAGCTGAGTTTCGGGCCGGAGTACATCCTGCCCACCCCGCTGGATCCACGTCTGTCCGATTTCGTTTCTCCGGCGGTGGCCGCGGCGGCCGTCGATTCCGGCGCCGCTCGCAGCGAGTACCCAGCCCACTACCCCAAGCGCTAGGGCGGCCTGCCCACCGCCTCGGTCGCGCGACATGCCTCTCGCCGAGCAAGCGCATCTGGTCGTCGCCATCATGGCGATTGGAACCGGGCTGGCGAGCTGGCTGACGAACCGTGACGACACCGTCAACCGGGCGTTGGCGCTTTGTCTGATCACCATCGGCGTGGTGCAGGCCCTCGATCCGGCGGAAGCGTGCTGGGGTCGTGTGTTCTGGGCGGCATTTGCCGAGTTGCTGGAAGCCACGGCCATACTCGCCGGCGTGGAATGGGGGCGTCGCATCGGGCGCACGGCGCGTGGCCGCCGGGGCCTGGCGGCACAAGTCCTGTTCCGGGCGTCTCAGTTGCTCGTTCTGGTCTGGTTGGGGCTGGGTCTGGGCTATTTGCTCATCGCGCCGGAGCAGGCAACCTCCGATGCCAGCGGGCCGGTCAAGGTCCGGGGAATCGAATTCGCCATCTTCGCGCCGGTGCTGGGCTCGGCCATGCTGCTATCGGCCATTGCCATCGTGCTGCTGCTCAGCGGCCGGCTGGACTCCACCGATTCGCTGCGGCTGCGGATGCTGTATCTGGCGGCGCCGTTTCTGATCGGCGCCCTGGTGGTCAGCCAGGGTCTGGAGCCCTATCTGGTGGCCATCGGCCTGGCGATTCTGTCTGCATCCTCGGTGCGCTATTTAACGATTCTGGGTCGTCGCGGCGCATTCATGGGGCAGTTTCTATCGCCGCAGGTGGCGCAGGAGGTCCGACGACACGGCCTTGATCACCTGTTGGAGCGGCGGCGTGCGCTGCTCACCGTCGTGGTGGCCGACCTGCGCGGCTTTTCTGCCTATGCGCGAGAGCAGCGTTCGGATGCCGTATTCGAGCTGCTGGAAGCGTTCTACCAGGCAGTGGGCCAAGCCGCGCGGCGACACGGCGGAACGGTCAAGGACCATGCGGGCGATGGCGTGCTCATCCTGGTGGGCGCACCCTTCGCCTTGAGTGACCATGCGCGACGGGCCGTGGAGTTGGCGTTCGACCTGCAACAGGCGGTGCGGGACATGCTCGCGGAGGCGGGGCACGCGCCATCCGTGGGCCTGGGCATCGGGCTGGCGACCGGGCATGTCACGGTGGGTGCCCTGCACGGTGCCGGGCGTCTTGAATATGCCGCGGTCGGCAACCCCGTGGTGCTGGCTTCGCGGCTCTGCAACCGCGCCGCCGACGGCGAGGTGCTGGCGGATGTCCGCACGCGTGAACAGGCCGGCCAGTCCGACCGTTGGACGGCCGTTGACCAGACGGCCGAACCGCTTAAGGGCTTCCCGAGCCCGGTGCCCATTTGTGCACTGCGCTTGCAAAGCCTTGGTGCGACCGGAGAAACTAGTAAGCGTTAACGATTTTTCCACTGGGCGATGTGCTGCCCAACGTCAGCCGTCGGCAGTGGTTTTGCCGCGTTGGCGCGGTGCGGCGCAGACCTGACATTTTTTCACTCAATGAACGTCCCGGGACGCCAGCGACGTGACCCCACGGTAAGACCGCGGGGTGACATCGCCGCCATCGCAGGCTGCAACGGCCTGTGTCAGCCACGGCCCCGAGACCGACTGGGAGCAAGACGAGCATGAGCAGCGATTCGTATACAGTCACCGGCCCCGACGGCAGTTCCGTAGAACTCCCGCAGGTTCAGGGCACGATGGGCCCGCCTGCGGTCGATGTGCGCAAGCTGTATGCGAACACCGGCGGGTTTACCTTTGATCCGGGCTTTACCTCGACCTGCTCCTGCGAGTCGGCCATCACCTTTATCGATGGCGAGAAGGGCCAGCTGTTGTACCGCGGCTACCGTGCCGATGAGCTGGCGCAGAAGTCCAACTACATGGAAGTCTGCTACCTGCTGCTCAACGGCGAACTGCCGACCCAGAGCGAGTACGAAGAATTCACCGACGCGATTCGCATGCACACCATGCTGAACGAATCGCTGAAGCGCTTCTTCACGGGCTTCCATTACGACGCCCATCCGATGGCCATGCTGTCGTCCATCGTCAGTGGCCTGTCGGCGTTCTACCACGACACCACGAACACGGCTGACCCCGAGCACCGCAAGATTTTTGCCCGCCGGATGATCGCCAAGATCCCGACGATCGCAGCAGCTGCCTACAAGTACTCCATCGGTCAGCCGATGATTTATCCGAAGAACGAGCTCGACTACAGCTCGAACTTCCTGCGGATGATGTTTGCGGTGCCGGCCGAAGAGTACGAGGTTGACCCCGTGGCTGCCGAGGCGCTGGACGTGCTGCTGATCCTGCATGCCGACCACGAGCAGAACGCATCGACCTCCACCGTTCGCCTGGCGGGCTCCACCGGCTGTAACCCCTACGCCGCGATCTCCTCGGGCATTGCGGCCCTGTGGGGGCCTGCGCATGGTGGCGCGAACGAGGCCGTGCTCAAGCAGTTGTCAGCCATCGGGGATGTCAGCAACGTCGACAAGTTCATCGCCAAGGCCAAGGACAAGAACGACCCGTTCCGCCTGATGGGCTTCGGCCATCGCGTGTACAAGAACTTTGATCCGCGTGCCACGGTGATTCGTGAGCACTGCCACAAGGTGCTCAAGGCCTACGGCGGCGACACCGACGGCATGCTTGAACTGGCGATGAAGCTCGAAGAGATCGCGCTGAAGGATGAATACTTCGTCGAGCGCAAGCTGTACCCGAACGTCGATTTCTACAGCGGCATCATCTACAAGGCCATCGGCATTCCGACCAACATGTTCACGCCGATGTTCGCCATCGGCCGCACCGTGGGTTGGGTGGCGCACTATCTTGAAATGATCTCCGATCCGGGCATGCGGATTGGTCGCCCGCGTCAGATCTACACCGGCGCCACCGAACGTCCGTACACCGACATCGCCGGGCGATAACACCCGCTATTCGGCCAGGGCGACGCCGCCGTTGGTGTGCGCCCTGGCTGGCCAGTCGAGAGTTCCATGAAAGCTGTGCTTGAACAGTTGCTGGATGCCCGTGACCTCGGTTCCGAGGTCATGACCCAGACCATGCGCGGCATCATGGCCGGCGAGTACACGCCGGCGCAGGTGGCCGGGTTTCTGGTCGCCCTGCGTTGCAAGGGCGAGACCGTCGACGAAATTGCGGCTGCGGCGAAGGTGATGCGAGAGCTGGCGACGCCGGTTTCGCTGAGCGAGCGTGCCCGCAAGCATCTGGTCGATACCTGCGGAACCGGTGGTGACGCCAGCGGGATTTTCAACGTGTCCACGGCTGCCGCCATGGTGGTGGCCGCCGCGGGTGGCCACGTGGCCAAGCATGGCAATCGCTCGGTTTCCAGCAAGTTCGGCAGCGCCGATGTGCTGGAATCCGCCGGGGTCAAAGTCAGTCTGGACCCCGACGCCGTGGCCCGCTGCGTGGATGAGGTGGGCGTCGGGTTCATGTTCGCGCCGGGTTATCACTCGGCGATGAAGCATGCGATCGGGCCCCGGCGGGATCTGGGCGTCCGCACGGTGTTCAATCTACTGGGCCCGCTGACCAACCCTGCAGCGGCGCCTTGCCAGGTGATCGGAGTCTTCTCCGGCGCTTGGTGCACACCGATTGCCGAGGTGATGCAACGCCTGGGTAGCGAGCACGTCATGGTGGTCCATGGTCAGGATGGGCTGGACGAGATCAGTCCGGTGCAGCCCACGCATGTTGCAGAGCTGCGCATGGGCGAAGTCCGCACCTACACCATCGAACCGGCCACCTTCGGCGTCACGGCGCATAGCCTGCAGCCGCTACGCGCCGCATCTGCCGAGGAAAGCCGCGACATGATCCAGCAGGCGCTGGGCGGGCGCGCCGGCTCGGTGGCCGACATGATTGCCCTCAATGCTGGCGCGGGCATTTATGTTGCCGGTCTGGCGAGCACCATGGCCGATGGCGTTAACCGGGCGCGCGAGGTCCTGGCGGCCGGCACCGCGCTGGATACGCTCAAGCGGCTTGCCCGGCTATCGCAGCAGCTCTGACTCCATGAGCGACATCCTCGAGAAGATTCTCGCCACCAAGCGGGACGAGTTGGCCGTGGCGCGTTCGCGCATCTCGGCCGAGGCGCTTCGAGCGAAAGCCGGTGATGCCGAGCCGCCCCGCGGTTTTGCCGCCGCACTGCGTGCCCGTGTTGAGCAGCATCAGCCAGCGGTCATCGCCGAGCTCAAGAAAGCCTCGCCCAGCAAGGGCTTGATCCGTCCGGACTTCGACCCCGAATGGCTGGCCCATCGCTATGCGGCGGGTGGGGCGGCCTGCCTGTCCGTACTGACGGACACGGCGTACTTCCAGGGGGCGCCGGATTACCTTGTGCAGGCCAAGGCGGCGGGTTTGCCGGTGATCCGAAAGGATTTCCTGATCGACACCTACCAGGTGGCCGAGGCCCGTGCCTGGGGCGCAGATTGCGTGCTGCTCATCGTGGCCGCGCTGGATGATGCCCAGCTCCGCAGCTTGGCCGAGGCGGCGGTCGAGCTGGGCATGGATACGCTGGTCGAGGTCCACGATGCCGCCGAGCTGGAGCGCGCGTTGGCGTTGCCGCCTGCGCTTTGTCCGTTGCTGGGCGTGAACAACCGCAACCTGCGCACCTTCGACGTCAGCTTGGACACCACGCTGTCGCTGCGTGACGCCGTGCCGGCCGACCGCGTGCTGATCACCGAAAGCGGTATCCATCAGCGCGAAGACATCCAGCGCATGCAGGCCGCTGACGTGCATGGCTTTCTGATCGGCGAGTCGTTGATGCGGGCGCCGGACCCCGGTGAGGCGCTGGCCCAGCTGATCGACCACCCGTTGCAGGCGGGTTAGGGCGTCGGCTCAGTTCGATACGCGGCGTGCGGCCAACGCGCGCGCAGCCTTGGAGGCGGGCGGACGGCCTAAGTGTTCGCAAATCCACGCGCCGACATCGACGACGCCGTCCAGATCCACGCCCGTCTCCAGGCCCATGCCGTTGAGCATGTACAGCACGTCCTCCGTGCCGACATTGCCGCTGGCACCCTTCGCGTAGGGGCAGCCACCTAACCCCGCCACCGAGGCGTCGATGACCCGTACGCCGGCTTCCAGCGCGACCAGCAGGTTCGCGAGGGCCTGGCCATAGGTGTCATGGAAATGCGCGGCCAGTTGCTCGACCGGTAACTCATCGGCCAGCACAGCCAGCAACTGCCGGGTGGCAGCGGGCGTGCCCGTGCCAATCGTGTCGCCCAGCGAGATTTCCTCGCAGCCCAGCTCCATCAGCGCGCGGCTGACGGTCAGCACCGCCTGCGGCTGAATCGGGCCTTCGTAGGGGCAGCCCATGACGCAGGAGACGTAGCCACGCAGGCGCATGCCTTCAGCGCGTGCAGCCTCACAGACCGGGCGGAAGCGCTCCAGGCTTTCGGCGATGGAGCAGTTGATGTTCTTGCGGGAGAAGGACTCGGAAGCAGCGGCAAAGACCGAGACATCGCGCGCTCCCACAGCCCGGGCCGTCTCGAAGCCCTTCATGTTCGGGACCAGGACGGGGTAGCGGATGCCGGCGTCGTGATCCAGGCTGGACAGGACCGTGTCCGATGCGGCCATTTGTGGCACCCATTTGGGCGACACAAAGGCCCCGGCCTCGATGTGCGTGAGGCCCGTGCTGGCCAGGCGCCGAATCAACTCGACGCGGACCGCGGGCGTGAGCGCTGCGGCCTCGTTCTGCAGCCCATCACGCGGGCCCATCTCGACCAGAGTGACCCGGTCGTCCGTGCGCATCAGATTTCAGGGCCCAGCGATTCGCGTGTGGCGTCCGGAACGAACACGGCGCGGCCCTTGACCCGGACCAGGCTGTCTTCTTCCAAAGCCTTGAGCACGCGGCCGGCCATCTCGCGGGAGCAGCCGACAATGCGCGCCAGTTCCTGACGGCTGATGCGCACCACGCGCCCGCTATCGACGACCTCGTGACCGGGTTCGTTGGTGAGCGACAGCAGCGTACGGGCGATGCGTCCCGCGACATCCACGAACGCCAGATCGGCTGCGCGGCGAGAGGTGTCGCGCAAGCGCTTGGCCAGTTGATGGCCCAGCACGAACATCAGGTCGGGGTGCTTGTGAGCCAGTTCGCGGAACGGCTGAAACCCGAGTTCCGAGACCACGGTGGGTTTGCGTGTGCGCGCGATGGCGCTGCGCGATTCCATTTCGGGAAACAGGCTCATCTCGCCGAAGAAGTCACCCGGGTTGAGGTAGGCGAGTACCATCTCGCGCCCGTCCTCATCCTCGTAGATGATGCTCACCGAGCCTTCCAGAATCAGATACAGCGAGTCCGGCGCATCACCCTCATGCAGAATCGTGTGATTCTTCGGGTAGTGTCTCCGGTGTGCCGCCATGTGAAAGGCCTGGATGGCGGCCTCACTGCCCTCGTCCAGCCTTGGTGGGCTGGTCATGCTTGTTCAGCGGTCATTCCGCCGCTCCCCGTCTCTTTTCTCATCAGTATCATACCGCTATGACTGTGAATACGATGTCAGCAAGACTCAAACTCTCCGAAGGTGTCACCTGGGTCGGCGAGTCCGGCAGTGGTCACGGCATCGTGATCGATGGTTCGCCGGATATCGGAGGTCGGAATCTGGGCATGCGTCCCATGGAGCTGATGCTGCTGGGTGTGGGCAGCTGCAGTGCAATGGATGTGATGCTCATCCTGCGCAAATCGCGCCAGGACGTCACCGACTGTTCGGTGGAAATCCAGGGCACCCGCGCCGAAACGGTGCCCAAGGTGTTCACGGCCATTCATCTGCATTTCATTGTTGAAGGCCGTGACCTGGCCGAGCGCCATGTCGCCCGCGCCGTGCAGTTGTCTGCCGAAAAATACTGTTCGGCCTCGCTGATGCTGCAGGCCAGTGTCGACATCACCCACGATTTCGAAATCCGTTCCGCCTGATGTTGCTGTCTTTCTTCTTTGCCCTGCGTGAGGGCGGGCTCAAGCCCACGGTCACTGAATTTCTCACGTTGCTGGAGGCGCTGCAAAAGCAGGTCGTGCTCTACAGCCTCGATGACTTCTACGTCGTCTCGCGCGCCTGTCTGGTCAAGGACGAGACCAAGTACGACCGCTTCGATCAAGTGTTCGCGGCCTACTGGCATGGCGTGGAGTCCGTGACCGAGGATTTGTTCGCCGAAATTCCCGAGGAGTGGCTGCGCAAGCAGAGCGAACTGCACCTGTCCGACGAGGACAAGGCCAAGATCGAGGCCATGGGTGGGTTCGAGAAACTCATGGAGACCTTGCGCAAGCGACTGGAAGAACAGGAAAAGCGCCATCAGGGCGGCAACAAGTGGATTGGTACCGGGGGTACATCCCCGTTCGGCGCCTACGGGTTCAATCCCGAGGGTGTTCGCATTGGTCAGGCCGGTAGTCGCAACCGATCGGCCGTGAAGGTCTGGGACAAGCGCGAGTTCGCCAACCTGGACGACAGCCGCGAACTGGGCACCCGCAACATCAAAATGGCCCTACGCCGGCTTCGGCGCTTCGCCCGTGAGGGGGCCGCCGACACCCTGGATTTGAGCGACACGATTCGCTCCACCGCCAAGAATGCCGGCCTGCTCGACATCAAAATGGTGCCCGAGCGCCACAACGCGGTGAAGGTGTTGCTGTTTTTCGATGTGGGTGGATCGATGGATCCGCATGTGCGCACCTGCGAAGAGCTGTTCTCCGCCGCGCGCACCGAGTTCAAGCACATGGAGTACTACTACTTCCACAACTTCATCTACGAAAGCGTGTGGAAGGACAATCGGCGGCGCCGGTCAGAAAAGACGCCGACCCGTGAGCTGATCCGTACCTACGGGCCGGACTACAAGATTATTTTCGTGGGGGACGCCACCATGAGCCCTTACGAGATCGCCTATCCCGGCGGTAGCGTCGAGCACTGGAACGAAGAAGCCGGCGAGGTTTGGGCCCGGCGGCTGCTGGATCATTTTCCGCGCGCGGTCTGGTTGAACCCCGAGCCGGAAGCGCACTGGGAGTACGCACCCTCCGTGCAGATGACGAAGGCGATCTTCGAAGACCGCATGTTCCCGCTCACCATTCAGGGGCTGGAAGATGCGATGCGGCGCCTGACGCGCACGAAGTAGCGGCGCGTCAGGGCCGGGCCGGTCTAGCCCACCGAGGGCTCGGCCATCAGCGTGGCCACAGGCTGGCCAGCGTCGTTCAGCAGCACCAGACGGCCGGCTTCTACGCGGTGCCCCTGGGTCGCGGCCAGCGCCTGCAGGAATTGCTGCTCCTGCGCCATGCCCTTGGCACAGGCCATTTTGGTGGTCACGAGTCGTGAGAACGCCAGGCTGTCATTGTCGCGGCTGTACTCTCCGCTCATGCGGTTGCAGCCCGCGTGGCCGTACATGCGCTGGGTGCCGGTTTCCATGACCAGCGTGGCGGGTTGGACGTCCGGATCGACGGGTTGCCCCCCAAGCGACACCAGGACCCAAGGCGTGCCGGTCAGCGCAAGCGCCGGTGCCTCGGCCACGGGTGTGGCACAAGCCGAGCAAAGGACGACGGACAACAATGCCAACGGCGTGAACGTCCGGCCGCGTTGGAACAAACGGCGAAGATAAGACTGATGGCGCATGCGCTGATGGCTCCTTGTATCCGGTCATATCGGCCGCGAATCTGGCGCGTCCGAGTCGAGTCTGGCAGGCATTGCAGTATACGCAGACCGGCGGTCGCGACCAGCGCAGCATGATTGTCTTGCAAATGCTGGGCGCTTGGCGTTCACTGCTGGTTCAACGACTCTTTGTCCAGGTTACAAACCGGATGCTCGACGCTGTTGCCGTTGCCAATTTTTTTGTCGCGCAGGCCGCTGGTGAGCGGCTGCGGGATATGAACCCTCCCAAGCTGCACGAGCTGACGTACTGTGCCCATGGCTGGCATCTGGCCATGCTCGGCAAGCCATTGGTCGAAGGCCAGGTCATGGCCACGGTGGATGGGCCGCGAATCGACGTGCTGGGCGACTTGCTGAGCGGCACCAAGCGGGTTATGGAGCCATTGGTTGTGCGCCGGACTGATGCGAACTCCGGGAAGATGGTGGAGCTGACCCCGCACCCACAGGCTGCCGATGAAGGTACGCGGCGCGTGTTGTCCATCACCTGGAAGGCATACGGCAAGCTGTCCGGATATGACCTGTCACTGGTCACGCGTGAGCAGGGCGGCCCCTGGGACCTGCTGTGGAACGACGAGGAGCGGTCGGTCGATCGCGTCGCCATTCCCAACGAAACCATCCGGATGTGGTTCCGGCAATTGGCTGAGCGCAACCGCAAGGTGACGTCCGCCAAGTCGGTGAAAGACACCCAGCGCATACTCATCGCGCCGCAGCGCGACGGCGTCAAAAGCGTTTGATCCGGGCGCGGGCTTACGCGCCTGCGGTTAGAAGTACGCTTCCATGATCAGGCTGAACGTGTCCTCTTGTTCGAGGACCGAACTGAAGGACTGCTCTGGCGCGGAATCGGGCACGTTGCTCAAGGCCCGCACCTGCGCCGATACCTTCAGTGATGAACCGAAACGGCGTTCGGCTTCCAACAAATAGGCCACCGTTGTCTCGTCGAGGCTGCGCACCGCGCCAGCCAGCACGGCGGTACCGGCGACGTCGTTAAAGCCAAGGCGCGTGCCGGCAAAGATCTCCCGATCAAATAGGTCCTGCGTTTCAGGATCGCGCTCGTCATACAGGTACTCCGACAGCAGCCCCATATCGATGGCCGAGCCGAAGAGCCCGTAGAGCGTGTACTCGAACCCGGTCACCAGGGCATTGGTCCACTCGCCGCGCTGCTCGCGTCGCGTGGCTTCCAGCTTCAGCGCCGTCGCTCCGATGATCCACTGCGCATCCAGTGCGTACTGCTCGATCTGGTCATAGTGCGGGATGAGCAACAGGGCGTTACGCACGTCCTCTTCGGTGGTGTTATTGCCGCCCGCCTGTGCCAGGCCCACGATGATGTCGTCGAAGCTTGGGTTGCCGGTGGGCATGGCGCCCGCCATCAGGCTTTCCAGATCGCAGTTCGCCTGGTTTTCGGTGTTGGGAAAGCCGCTGCCCTCACGCAGGCAGGGCACCAGCCGTGGATCACGCGCGGTGCCCTTGAAGGCACTCAGGCCGATGTCGACGGCGCCCAATGTGTGTCGCCAGCGCAGGGCGAAATCATCGTGGTTGTCGCCGCGATGGGACTGATAACGCGCTGCATCCTGTTCGATGGGCAGGGGGAAGGCGGGGCGGCCGTCCTCGCCGGGAAAGGTGCGCTCGCGGAACAGCGGCATCCAGAACACATCCCAGGTGCCAAATGGGCTGATCCAGGCCAGATTGACCATCGGCTGGCCCAGCTTGTCCTCGTTGTCGATGTCTTCGACGAAATCGGTCTGATTGATGATGTCGACGAGATGACGTGATTCGGTCACCCCCCAGAACACCTTGCGAATGCCCAGCCGGACCTCGTAGTCACGGGCCGCGTGCACAAAGCTGAGTTCACGAATGTCCCAATGCGTGCGCTCGTCGTCATCGGAATCGACACGACCGAAAATCACGCCGGAGAAGAGCTGATCCCCGCGGTTCCATTCCCGGAAGAACTCGATTTCCAGGGCGGCGGAGCTTTGGCGGTCGGGCTGGTCCGGAACCTTGGACTGCTGCGGAAACTCGCGGTGCTCCAGTTCCAGCGTGGTGTAAATATCGCCGTCAGCCGCTTGGGCGGCACCCGCGAGTAAGGCCAGCGAACTGGCGACCATCCATGCGTAGCGCATCGCGCATCCCTGCAACATACCGATTGGTATGATCCTACGCGGCGTCGTGCTCCGCAAGCAAACCGGTGGGCGGATTCGCCCCCACTGGTCGCGGCGGTGCGTCGCCGCCTGCGGCTAGCGTTCGAGCTGCGACCGAACGCTTTGGACCTTATCGCCGAGCGTCTGCGGTCGATCAATGCGGGTTCCCAGCTTGAGGCTGGTGTGTATCCGCGGTGCGCCCTGGCCGTGAACCGCTTCATGACAGGCTTTGACCGCTGCCATCACGGTGTCCCAATCGCCTTCCACATTCGTGCCGTAGGCATGCATTTGTGGATGTAGCCCCGCGGCGTCCAGGATGCGCTGGCAGGTCGCAATATAGGGGGAGACCGAGACCCCCACCCCAATGGGAATCAGGCAGATTTCAACGTTGACGTGCATGCTGTGGACTGCTGGATCGGGCGTGGCACCAGCCTGCCGGCTCCTGCGCTGTCACTCAAATCGACGATTGCTTATGGTCTGCGGATCCTACGGTTATGGTTTGTGGTCCCAGCCGTATTGCACTGACGTCTTTTGGAGTTGCCGATGAATGTCCGTCTGTTCGTTCTGCTGTTTGTTGCGGCGCTAACCGCCTGTGCCACCTCGCCGTTGGGGCGGTCCCAGCTGCAGTTATTTCCGGAGTCGCAGATGGCGCAGATGGGCGTGGCAGCGTTTCAGGACATGAAGACGCAGCAAACGCTGGAAAGCTCGCCGCAGACCAATCGCTATGTGAACTGCGTGGCCAATGCCATTACAGCTGAGCTGCCCGAGCCGCGCGATTGGGAGGTCCAGGTGTTTAAGGACGACTCCGCGAACGCCTTCGCCCTGCCGGGAGGCAAGATCGGGGTGCACACCGGTTTGCTGGATGTGGCCAAGAACCAGGATCAGCTGGCGACAGTCATCGGGCACGAGGTCGCTCATGTGCTGGCCAGCCATGCCAATGAGCGCGTGTCCACCAGTTACATCGCCAGCACCGGGCTACAGCTGGCGCAGGTGGCCGCCGGCGAACCGACGCCTGCCAAGCAGCAACTCTTCGGCCTGCTCGGGCTGGGCGCGCAGGTGGGCGTGCTGCTGCCGTTCTCGAGAACCCAGGAATCCGAGGCGGACCTGCTGGGCTTGGACCTGATGGCCAAGGCGGGTTTTGATCCGCGCGCCAGCATTCCGTTGTGGCAGAACATGGGCGCGGCCGGCGGCGGTAATCCGCCGGAGTTTCTTTCGACGCATCCGTCGCATCAAACGCGCATCGGGGACTTGTCTCGGCGCCTGGAGATCGCCATGCCGATCTACGAACAGGCCAAACAGGCCGGCAAGCGCCCCCGTTGTGGTTAGGCGGGTGCCTCGTCGGTTGTTGGCAGCGGCCCGAACACGTCCGGAGAAAAGCCCAGCGAGGTCCCCGGCAGCTTCAGCCGGCGTTTAAGCACCAGGTCGAACAACCAGGGGTTGTGGGCGTAAATCGCGCGTAACGGAGCGACATCGTCATCGGCCAGCAGGCCGGCCATGACCAGACGGTCCAGCGACACATTGGTGTTGATCGCGGGATACGGATAGGCGCTGGCGTAGCGCATGCGGTCGAACAAATCGATTTGCTGCAAGGCGATGTTGAGCAACCCCGGCGCGGTCAGTGGATTGCCGAGTCCGTCGATCAGTAGGAATAGTCGCGCCTCGTTCGGTGTGCTGCGCAAGGCGCGAATGCAGGCCGTCAGCCGGTCTTCGCTACCCCGCATGCAACCGAGTAGCAGCACCGTGCGGCCGGCGCTGGCCAGGGAGGTGGCCAGCGACAGGGCCGGTGTGAAGTCTTCGATGGCGGTGAGGTCCAGCCAGATGGTTCCCGCCGGTTGGCCGCTGCCCAGCAACATCAGTCCGTGCACCCAGCGGTCGGCTTGCTCCGCGGCACTGGTGACGACGCGCCAGTCATCCGGCCAGTCATCCGTCCCCTCGGTCAGCGGGCCGTCCGTGCGGTCGGTCCTGTCGTCCGGGGTCGTGACCGCATGGGTCAGCACCACCGGTTGAACCGGATGCGCCACCTGCTCAAGCTGCTCTTTCAGTCGGGTGACATAGGGGGCGCGCCAGTCCTCATGGCCAGGCCGGACCGCCACGGCATCTGCCCAGGCCCGCATCCGCAGCCCTGCCAGCAGCCCCGAGGCCGGTGCAGGTGTCCGAACATAGGCCGCATGGTCGACCACCGTTGGAGGCAGGCCGGCCAGGGTGTCATCGACCAGCGTCTGTGTTGCCGTCGACCAGAGCCAGGCCGTGCTGGCAGGTGTTTGATCCGGCTGGCCGGGATGGCCCAGCCAGTCTTCTGCACAGCCGCTCAGGCCCAGGGCCAGCGCAATGGCTGCGACAGCGGGGGGCAAGCCAGGTTTCATGCGCGGTGATCGCCCCCGCGACGTTTCTTGGAACGGTAGTAGGCGCTGATTTCCGCCAGGCTGTATTGCGGCTGCCAGCGGTAGGTGTCGGCAAAGCCGCGTCCGTCCAGCACCACCGGATACTTGAAGAAGTTAATGAGATACGGCGGGAAGGATTGCCAACCCATGAGTTCTGAAATCCTGCGCGGCAGAAACGGCGGCAAGGAGGGTAGCGGAAGCACGCGGCAACCGCAGGCCCGCAGAAAATCCTGATAGGCCACCCAGTCATCCGGTGCGACGTTGAACACGCCCTTGCCGCGTCGCTCGAAGGCGGCGACCACGGCGTCGGCCATATCTTCAACATGCAAAAACTGCATGATCGGCGAAAAACCGGCGAGTGCCGGAGCGATCCGGCCTGACAGCAGGCGGGACATGGAATTGCGCACGCCGGGGCCAACGATATTGCAGGGCCGCAGCACGGTGACGTGCAATTGTGGGTGTCGCCACAGATAGATTTGCGCCAGGTTTTCCAGTTCCACGGCGTCGACCAGATCCATGGTCAGCTCACTGGCCTTGAGCGGCGCCGTTTCCGGAATGGGCGCCGGGTTGTAGGCATCGGCACCGTAGACAAAATGTGTGGAATGCACGACCACCTTGCCGACCTTGTACTTGGCGGCCAGGTCCAGCAGTCGCCGGCTGCCTAGAACATTGTCGTTGTAGCGCCGGAAACGGCTGTACTCATTGGTGAGAATACGGCCCAGGTGGATGACGCCGTCGATGGGGTGCTCGCGAAAAATATCCTCAAAGCGCCGTTTTCGCAGGTCGACCTGATAGCTCGGGATATGGGCGTCGGTTTCCACCTTGCGGCGGAAGTCCACAGCGATGACTTGGTGCCGCTCCACCAGCCGGGCCATCACGCGCCTGCCCAGCGCGCCGCCGGCACCCGTGACCAGGATGGTCCGGGGTTTGATGCGTGGGCGGCTCACCGGTACACCGATGTGCGCTTGGCCAGGCCCTGATCGATCAGCCCACGAATCGCCTGTTTGACCTGTTCGATCCGGGGTGCAATGGCCGCCTCGGATTCGCAGTCGTTGTCGAAATGGATGGGTTCGCCGATCTCGATAAACACCCGGGCGGGCAGGGGCAGCGGCGGACCCAGCGGGATGTAGGGCAGCCCCAGCGGGCGGGCCAGGGGTTTGAGGCCGGAGAATGACGGCATGGTCTCCTCGCAACCGACGATCCCGACCGGGATCACGGGCGTGTTGTGGCGCATGGCCAGATGCATGAAGCCGGTGCCGAAGCGTTGCAGTTGGTAGCGCTTGCTCCAGACCTTGCCCGAGCCGCGAATCCCCTCCGGAAACACGATGATGGCTTCCTCGTGTTCCAGCATGGCGCCGCAGTTGACGGGATCACCGACCACCGCGCCCAGCCCATTCAGGAAATTGCCCACGAACGGCACGGTGGGGAAGAAGCGTTCGATCATCGCCCGGGGCGCACGCGGCCCGGCCGGGTTACGCGACATCGCCACCCCCAGCATGACGCCATCCAGCGGCAGCTGCCCGCTGTGGTTGGGGACCAGCATGATGCGCCCGGTGGGCGGGACATGCTCCAGGCCGCTGACCTGCACACGGAAATAGTGATCGAACAGCCAGCCCGCTGCCGCCAGGCCCAGCTTGGCGGTGGAGCGGTTGTACCCCCAGGGGTCGAACCCGAAACTGCCTAGGGTTTTCGGGATCCGGTCGATGGTCTCGTGGACGTCTGGCGCGACCAGTCGGTCGGCCAGCCAGCGGCTGATCGCCATGGCTGTCGCTCTCCTCCGTGCACAGGGATGTGGACAGTGCGGCGCTCTGCTTTATCGGCGCCGTCGCCTGACCCCGAAGATAAGCGGCAGCAGGGCCAACGTCCAGGCGCCCGAGCCACCCCCGCCGCCACCTTGGTCTGTGGGCTGCACCGGGGTGTTGTCCGACGGCGTGGCAGAGGCATCCAGTTGGTAGGCGCCGGTGACGGATTCATCGAACCCGCGCACCTCCAGCACGTAGGTGCCGGCCGCCAGCGTGATCTCAATCAAGAAGTTGCGCTGCTGACCAAGCACGATGTCATCATTCTCGGCGACGAAGGCCCCGTCGTCGGTGGTGAGCGTGGCGTAGGTATCGGTTTCGCCGGTGGTGGTCAGCACCACATCGGAGGTTTGCGACAGGGTGAACCGGAAGTAGTCCAGATCGCCGCTCACATTGATGATTCCATCAACCAGCGTTCGCGTGTTGTCGATGACAAGCGTCGTGGCGCCGCTGGGTGTGTTGGCATGCAGATCCTCGCCGGGGTCGCCGGTGATCACGAAGGTGACCTGCGCCTGGTCGGCGCCGCCGTTGCTGTCTTCCAACGTGTACTCCAGCGTCTCGCTGGCTTCCTGCCCGGGGGGCAGGCTGGCGAGATCGCCGCCCGGTGTGTAGCTGAAACTGCCGTCCGCATTCACGGTGAGCTGCGAGCCGGCCGGGGTGGTGAAGGCCGTGCCTACATTGCCGGCACTGCCGTCGATGGCACTGATCTGCAACGTGTCGCCCTCCGGGTCGCTGTCGGCACCGGCGCCGTTGTCGCCCAACAAGCTCCCGGTGGCGGTTTCCGTCGATAGCAAAGTGATCCGATCGTCACGTGCCTTGGGTGGCAGATTGCCTGTGGTTGACCGGACCACGACCTCAAACTGCTCTCGCGCCGTATACCGGCCGTCGGAGAGAACTACGGTGATAACGGCCCGGCTATTCCGCGTAGTGGGCGTCACATTGACCGAACGCGTGCCATCACTGCCGGAGAAGGTGATCTGGTCATCCGGCACCACGGACTGATTGTCGGAGCGGCCCGTGAGTGTCAGCGTGCCGGCGGCCGAGGTCCGGTTGTTGTCGGTGACCGTAAAACTCACCGGGCCGGTGGGTGTGCTGGTGGTGGTGGTCTGGTCCCCGATGGCGCCGATTTCGGGCGGGGTATCGGGCAGGTGATCGTCATGGCAGTCATTGATCAAGAGCTGCCAGCCGATGTCTGCAAGCAGGCAGGCGGTGAGGTCCACGCCCCGGTTCACCCGCACGCTGCGGGCCGCAAAGGGCTCCATGAGCAGGCTGGGTTCGGCTTCGGTGTCCCAATGCGCGATGGACGAGCCCTCCTCATACGGGTTGGGCGCATAGATCAGCGGGCGTCCGTTGGTGTCGGTCCCGTTGCCACTGCGCAGGCCCCGGTCGGCGGCGCCGGCAGCGGATTGCGAGCCCGTGATCACCACATTGCCTGTATTGACGGCTGAATCCTGGCGCTGCGCCACGGTCATATCGGTCCACAACCGATTCTGGCTGTTGTCGAAGAGCAGCCGGTCGTAAACGATGAAGAAACCCTCACGGGGGGCTTCGCCCGACTCGTCGATGCCATTGGTCACGCCAAACCCGTGTCCCAGCTCGTGCATCACCACGTTGTAGAAATCGATGGTGTTGTTGGCGCCAGCATGATCAAAGCCGTAGTAGAAGCGGGCGTTGCTCAGGCAGTTGGGGTCGCTATCCACCGCGCCGTTAAAGTCGGCAAAGATATCTGGCAGGTCTTCAGCCAGATCACGACCCGCCAGCGCGTTGGCCAGTGCCACGGGGTAGAAGGTGTTGTCATCGGGCGCGTTATCGAAGGCTGCGAAGAAGGTCGCCGGCCCCGCGGCCGCCAACGTGCCGCTGTCGCTGTCGCACTGGTCGTCCGGCAACGGCTCGAAACCGGCCTCCAGAATAATCTCCACCGGGCTGTCCAATAGCGCGCCCCACTGCTCGGCGGCGGCGCGTACGACGTTCAATCGAGCTTCGCCAAGCGTGGTGGCATTATTGCCGCCCTCGGCGGTGAACGGCGTGGGGTCGTTAAACCCCTCGTTGGGCGGGTCGTTGGTGACGATACTGATCTGGGCGGCCGACAGGCAGGGCGCAACCACAGCGGTTGCCAGGCCCGCCAGCCATGGGCGACTAAGGCGCATCGGTCGTCTCCTCATAGTCCACGGTCCCATCCTCGGCCTGTTGAGCTTCGATGCGATGCCGCGTGGGGTGCTTGGGCCGAAGCTCGATGCTGCCATCGGGCTGGGTGTGAAGGCTGTAGCCTGCAGGCTTGGACGACGTAGCGCCCGCGGCCTTGGTGTCCGCCGGCGGGGCAACCAGCTCGCCGGTCTCAGGATCCACGAATGCGCGCTGACCGGGCTGTGCGGCCGTCGCCGACGCCGCCTGCTGTGCTTCATCCTGTGGGGCGTCCGTCCCGGCACAGGCCACCAGCATGGCCGCGGGTATCGAGAGCATCCATCGTGCAGTCATGTCATCCACCCGAGTGTTCAACTAAGGGCAACGCTACCATCTTCGGCGACCACCAATCGTGAAGGCGATTCCGTGAACACCGTAGCTGCGGTACACTCGCGCCCCACGCGCCTGTGACTCGGTTGGATAGAGTCCCGCCCCTCCGACGGTGCTCGTCCCCGGCGCGTGATAATCGGAGAGATGTAGTCAAAGCGCCCGTAGCTCAGCTGGATAGAGTACTGCCCTCCGAAGGCAGGGGTCGCAGGTTCAAATCCTGCCGGGCGCGCCACTACTGCATTTGCTCCCGGTGCAAATGACTCGTGCAATCTCCCGTGCTCACGATGATTCGTCATTCGAATCAATGACGGCGCTCGCCCGCTGCCGCAACAGGCAGATCGCACCCATCCCGTTTTCCTGGACCAGATAGCCGGCCGATGCTCTCCCCTGCGGGGCTGTTATCGCCCGCCGATGCATGAGAAACCAGGGCGGTGTCCTCCCGACTCCCCTGGGTTACTCATCTTCGGCTAGGTCTGCATCGACGCAGTCGCGCAGCTGCCGGAGTTGCAGGGGCTCTGCCCGCCCGAGGTCGCTCTCGCACGCCCGCAAACGGTGATAGCTGTCGGACAGCGACTGTTCGATGTTGCCCAAGTCAGAGAAGCCGGTCGTGTCTTCGCACAGTGCTTCTGTCAGTAATCGCTGGGACTGAGCGCTCAGCGAGCTGATCGCCGCGTTGTCCAGTACCTGCGCCACGATGGCGACAATGGGCTGGTAGTTCCGCCGGACATGGGAGCCGGTGAGTCCGGATTTCGCCAACTGGCCCGCGACGGACCGGACTGCGTAGTCGCTTGATGCGCCATCTTGCTTCAATTCGGCGAGGTCCTGTGCGACGCGGCCGATGCCTGCACAAACCCGCGTCGGCTCGGCATTTTCAGGCGAAGTATCTGCCAATCCCAAGGTGGGCGCTATCCCGCAGACAGCTCCAATCAGCGCGCTCGCCCAGGCAGCCCTGGTCGGGCGGCGGAGGGTCGTGCTGACCCGCGATGTGCGACCGGTCATGGGTGATGGCATGAGCGTGTTCAAGTGGGTTTCTCATTCGGCTCCAGTCCTCTCCAACGGAATATCGCTTCATATCCGGACATCGGAGCATTCAACCGGTTGTTCATCTCTCCGAGAACGGCCCTTACTGCAGGCCTTCGATCTCAGCCGGTCGCTGATGGATCGTCTGATGATCCGGCACTTGAATCGCCGAGCAGTTCGAAGCGCTGGCTCTGCGCCCACGTTTGGGCTTGCCCTGGCGCAGTTGGGACACCAGCAGCCGCTTCAGGCGGTTTCTCGGCTGCGCGTAGACCCACGAATAAATGGTCTCGTGGCTCACGTGCATGGACGGATCGTCCGGGTGTTCCCGTTTCAGCTTTTCTGCGATTTGCTCTGGCGACCACTGGCGATGCTCAAGCATGCTGACGACCCGATCTGACAA